>CAYFTY010000322.1:0-5552 GCA_964346045.1 uncultured Bradymonadales bacterium
CAGGTGGCCGTGGATTACGCGGAAACGTGAATTTGCAGGTGCCGCCTCCCGAAGAAAAATTCATGACCCGCAGTGGGTCGACGCGCTATGCGCTCGCTCACATGATGGTGGTCGATGACACCAACGTCGACAACGCCGAGCGTTTCAACTGGCAGACCGATAGCGAGCCGCTCATCGCCACGGCATTTCGTCAGGGGCTTCCGGCCAATACCGAGCTCGATCTCGAAGTTCCTCGAACCGGTCGTGCGCTTCTTTTCGTCGAAGGTGAACTCGACGAGCTCGATCCTGGCACTCAGGAATTCTTCACGAATTTCGAAGACTACGAATATATGGACGAGCATTATTATATCGTCGACATCATTGCCGATGGAGACGATATCGTCTCGATTACGTTGCCGCCCGAGCGCAAGGACCCCAAGCCGGTATTGCGCGTGACCGATCGTTATCTGGAAGATAGGACTTTTGACTTGCCGAGACTTCGTTCGTTTTAATTGGAGTATGCTTGCTCCGTCGGTCGTTCGATCTGGACAAAGCCTGTGGCAATCGACGAGCGCCGATGAAGAACAAAAGAGCATGGCCTTGGGCTTAGCTCCCATGCTTTCTAGTGAAGAAGCGGTTTGAGAGTCGCTCGAGCAGAGTCGGCAAGCAAATTGCTTCTAGAGGTTGCAGGTTCGACGGGAGAGATGATGATGAGAAACCACGCAAAGAAGAAATGGAAAAGCTCGAGAGCGCTCGTCGTGTTCTCGCTGCTCTTCTTTGCCGTGGGTTGCGGAATGGATGCGAGTGATGCAGCCGGGGATATCATTCGCCCCGATGAGCGAAGCGCCGAGATCCGAGACGCCCAGACGCGTATTTTCGAGCACGACATACCTGGCGCTCGCGAAAGCTATCGAGAAGCCCTTGCCAGAGAGCCTGAGGACTCGGAGGCTCGAGCTGGAGTCGCCGTAACCAGTTTCCTCTTATTGCCTTACGAACCCGCGGTATCCGACCTCTTGACCGCATGCCTCGGGGCCGACCGGGGGCTCAATGAAGATCGCGAGTTCATCTACAGCGACGACGGTTTGCTCTATCTGCTGAGTCTTGGAGTCCCCTTCGAGGATTCGGACGGCAACCCCGGCATCAAGACATTGCTCGCTGAGGACCTTCCCTGGAGCAGCGCAAAGCTCGATTCATCGGACGTGTTCTTCGCCGGTCTCGATCGCGACATGAACGAAATCTTCGATAAATTGCAGGGTGTTGCCCTGGCGCTCAAGCCCATCGAAGAGGACCTCGCAACACTGGTCTCCGACGAAGACTTCGACTCGTTTTTCGTGCCGGGCGAAGCCTTTCATGATTCCGATTTGAGCCTGGTGCTCGGTAAGACCGAATTTGCACTGGCGCGAGCAGCGCTCGGCGGCACACGCACCCTGATTCAGTTCATTGGCGCATACGACCATCCATTCACCCCCGACGAAGCCTTCGGGCCGCGCTGGGACGCTTTGACTCCGCAGGACAATGAATTCGTCGAGGGCTGGTCTTACACTGACTACGTCACGAACTTCCTCTCGCAGCGGCTTTTCCGCGAGGTGCGACTTGTCAAGCGTCTTGGAAATGCTCGCTCGGCAGCCAGGACGACAATCGATGCCGCGCGTGATTCGATCCAGCTCGGGCTCGACGGACAGTCCTACGAACTGGGCTGGGATCAGGCCAATGATTCGGTCGCCCGCGAAATTGACGATCTTCTGGTGGCTTTCAAGAATTCATTCGATGGCCTCGAGCCGGTGCCCTATACGACCCCTGCGGTCGACATGGATCTCTCGTCCTTTTTCGAGGCTCCCGGTCGTACACTGCCCGATCAGTACGACTGGCTGGAGCGAAAGGTCGAGGTCGATGAGATCGAAGATTTTGTCTCCTGGGATTTCAAGGATGCCGCAGTCGAAACATTCTTTATCTCGGGGGTCTTTACGCCCGAATTTGCTGTCGATGAGTCTCCCGAGGTTCGTTTCAGTGGCGATCAAGAGGCCTTTTCGGACTCTCTCTTTGGCGAGCTGCAGGACGATGTCGAAGATGCCTATTTTTCAGGCCGCTGATACCCCGCGCCACATCAGAAACGGAATATTCTGGAGGGGAACGAGACGTTAGACTTTTGTCATGCGCTCGATCCTCGCACGCATATCGATGAAGCACCTTCGGTGGACCGCATTCGCAGCCCTGGTCACGGTGCTCATCGCGGTCGCCCTCGTATTCTTTGCAAATGCATGGGTCGTCCGCTCCACACGCGCTTCGATTTACGAGAAACCGTCTGAGGCTCGCGCATCGCATGTGGTGATCGTTCCCGGCGCAGGCATCTATCGGCCAGGCCAGCCGACACCGGCGCTCGAAGACCGACTCACCTGCGCGCTCGAGCTCTATCGAATGGGGAAAGCTTCAAAGATTCTGGTATCGGGGGATAACTCGACACGTCATTACGATGAAGTCTCGACGATGCGCCAATGGCTGATTGCGAGAGGCGCAGCACCGGCTGACGTCGTTCGCGATCACGCGGGCTTTCGTACGCACGACACGATGCAGAGGGCTTCGGTGCTCTTTGGCGTCAAAGAGTCGACCATCTGCACCCAGCGCTTTCATGTCTATCGGGCTGTCTTTCTGGCGCGCGAAGCTGGCATCGATGCCGTGGCGGTGGTGGCCGACCGCCGTTACGATCCTGCGGCACGCTGGAATGCATTCCGCGAATCGTTAGCACGCGTCAAGGCCGTCGCAGACGTGTGGCTCCTGGGCACCGAGCCCCGCTATTGGGGCCCGAAAGAAGACCTGATCGGCAACAATTAATCGCGTCGCCGCGCCATCAATCCCAGACCGAGCAACATCACGACGAGCGCCATGGCGTCTTCAGGTCCTCGGGCTGCCGAGCATCCGGCCATGGATGCGGGTTCGGATGACGATGTCGCATCGGTCGCCGACGAAGATTGGGGCGCCGAGAGACCGGAGCCACACTCGCAGACATTATCCCAGCCGGCTACATACTGCGCGAAATCGGCGCCGGTGTGGTCGTCTGTGACACCGGGCGGACACATGCATGTGTTTCTGTAGTCACAGGCACGTTGGGTCTGTCCCTGCGGTAGGCTAAGGCTAGAGAACATCGGGTCATCCCAACTATCCGAAATATTGTCGGTCACGCCGTCGCAGTCGTCATCGAGCCCATTGCATAGCTCGGGAAGCGGACCGTAGACCGGGTCGCAACTCTCGACTCCCGCGATGCATGAGACAGTGCCAATCGCGCAGCGACCTGAGGCATTCGGCACGGTGCAATCACCGCCTCCGAGATTTTCATCGGTGGAGCCGTTGCAGTCGTCGTCGAGGCCATTGCAAATCTCGGCAACCGGGTCGTTGATCGGCACGCACTGCTCGATACCCGTCGAGCAATCGGTAAGGCCGTCCGCGCAAATTCCAGGAATCCCGGTGTCGCAGGGAAGCCCCGGTGTGCAGCAATTGGCGACCGGCTCGCAAATGTCGATTCCCTCGACACAGGTCCATGTACCATCTTCGCAGACTCCGAGCGCAGCGGCATTGGGCACCGTACAGGGCGCGCCAGGCGTCTGCTCACAAAGGCAGGCAAGCTGCGTCGTAACCTTTGTGATTTCACGCGTACGGGCACGGTTGCAATAGTATTCGGTGAACTTGACCCGGTCGTTGACGGTGGCAGAAGCAAATTCCCAGCCCTCCCCAGGCGGGTTCGCGAGCGGTGAATCTTTGTTGTAGATCCGCCCGTCTGCGCCTGAGCCCGAGCTGCCACCCACATAGAGATAGGGGTATTCATTCGTTGGATCGCCGGGAACCTCGGTGACCGGAGCATTGGTGAAGTCGACGTTATAGATGCACTGGAGCTCGGCCGTAATATCTGCGATTGCCTGCAAGAGTGCGTCTGAGCTATCCGTCTGGAAAGCTCCCGTGCACCGACTGCGATAGTAGCTCCAGCTACTGGGGTTATCGCAGGGGTCGACATTGGTGCCCGCCACCGTACACTCGCCGGTGCCGCCGGCAGCAGCAAGGATGTTGTTGAAGTCCTGGTCCGTACCGGAACCAAGACCGACGACATATAGGTTTGCGATGTCACGATGCTCGCATGCTTCATGGACAGCCGAGTGATATGCGTCGCGCCCGTCAAAACCACGCGTCGGCGCGCCATCGGTGATCAGGATGGTGGCGGCCGACTGAAGAGCGTCGTTGTCGAGTTTGAGTCGCACGACGCCACGATTATCTGAGCAATGTGCATTCACACCGTCGGTGGACGAGCTACAACTCGGGCTCACGGTTGCATCCCAGGTCGCGCGATTGTCGATCACGATATCGAGTTCGCCGTCGTCGAGCATTGCCGCGGGCACCGTGAACTGGATGGTGTTCGCGTAGTTATTGCAGTTCGCCGGCATGTCGGGGATGGCACGGCCCAGTCGAACACCGTCGGCGAAGATGTCTGCAAACTCACAACTGCCGTTGTAGTCGCCGTAGAGATCGACCTCGAGTATGGCGTCCGTGGTCTGAGGCGACAGGCCTGTGAACGAGTAATTCAGGTCATAGCCGCGATTGCCGGGGTCGCGTGGGACTGACTGAGTTTGCTCGTACACATCGAAGAGTGTGTCCTGAATGCATGCTGAGCTCGCCGAAACGTTGATGGCGCGACCGGTCGGCGTGTTGCCGCCCGGCGAGAGCCCGGCAAGCGTCGATGAAATGGCGGGATAGGTATCCTCGGCGCATTCCACTTCGACTTGAACGTCGCTCGTACCCGAGAATCGTGCCAGTCCGAAGAATGCCAGATCTGGATCCAGCGATGATGATTCCTGACTGACTCGGTTGATCGCTCGAACCGCCTGGTCCCATTTATCTTCGGTGCCGCATGGGTCGTCGTCGGTGATGGTGCCGAGATAGGTCGCCGGTCGCTGCGCGAGGGTGACCTCGGTAAATTGGCTTGTGCATCGGGCATCGACGCCATCGCTGCCGCATGAATTGCCATCCGGCGAAGTCACGACCGCGACGTCGACCTGTCCGTCGACATATGCCGAGGGTGGAACACTGAAACTGCGCGTCTCGTAGGTGCGGCAGTCGGCGCCGGATGGGTTGATCCAGCCTGAATAAACGCCGTCGATGAAGACGAGTGCCCATTCGCAGCGGCCGCCGAAATCACCGTCGAGCGTGACATCGATCACCGGATCGAAATCAGGCGTTGGAAATCCCGTAAACGAAAAGAAATGGACGTAACCGTCTACCGGAGATTGTGGCTCGGTCTTGCGCTGAGTAATCTCCCATGAGGGTCCCTGCGGCTGGCAATCGCTGAAGTCGTTCACCTCGTAGCGCGTCCCGTCGGCTTCTTCACAAACTTTGCACGTGCGATCGCGCTCGCCCCAATCCATCGACCCCGATCGGTCGAGCATCATCATGATCTTCGGAGGCAACTCCGTTTCGATTTCGGTGACGCTCTCGGGGCTACATGAGAAATCCCATGCGTGAGCGTCGCCGGGCATCGTCACGATGGCCAGCGCACTCATGAGAATCGAGATTGTAAAAAGCCTGAACATACG
>CAYFTY010000323.1:0-5543 GCA_964346045.1 uncultured Bradymonadales bacterium
TCGCTTCGTTCCTCCTCATGCTGTCGATCGCATGCTCCGCTGTCATACTTCGGACAATCATCACGTCGCGCGCTCGAAACATCGTGTCGAACTCGATAGGATGCTCAGGTGAGAGAGCGCATCCACATCGAAGACCGCCGACCTGGCGACGTGCCGCTCGGCGCACTCGCCTTGAGTCTTGTGCTGCTTTTACCCCTTGGTGTCTGGGTGGTTCAATCGCAATACTATCGCCCGTCTTTATGCGGACTCAAGGCGGCCGTCGGTCTGCCCTGTCTGACCTGCGGCTCGACCCGGGCAACCCTTTACCTTTTTGATGGCGACCTGATGGCCGCGCTCGCGCATCAGCCCATGATGATGCTGATCTATCTGGTCTTCACCCTCTGGGGCATTGTGAGCCTGGGCGCATTTGCGGTCGGAAAGAGGGTGCGTATCGACCTGCATCCGCGAGTCGATCTGGCGCTAAAGATCGCACTGATCACCATTCCGATCGCAAACTGGGTCTATCTCATCTGGGCCGGTATCTAGCGGGCATAGACATACCCTCGCGCTCACCCAGAAGTCTGAATCGGTCGTCTCTTTTCGAGGTTCAAGCTCGTATCGCCGGCATCAGTCGACTTCGAGCTCTTTGCCGAGGCCACCTGAGCCTCGGGTAGGACATCAGAAGTCGGCGATATGATCGATGAGATCCGGGTTGTCGACGAATGGCTGCGGCGATGCCTGGAAAAGCTTGATTTTGCTTGCCCGCAGACGCTCGGCGGCGTCGACCGGGTCCTTCTCGTTCCATGCGCGAAGCACGTCTTCTTCATGGTCGTCCATCGTCTGCTGATAAACGGTCGAGAAGTAGAACATGGCCCGCGCTGCGTTTCCTTTGTGCTCGTCGCGCGGCTCGAAACATCGTCTCCCGTCGCCGTCATAGCCGAGCTTCGATCCCTTGACTTCGCGAATCACCTCTTCGACTTCGCAGTATCCAGCGGCGCCGCGAATCGAGTTGATCATCGAAGTCACCGGAAAGATATGGTGCAGGTCGCTTCGCGCCGCTCCATCGAAAGAGCCTTTGGACTGAGGCCAGGTATGCTCGGCATTCATGTCGAGATTCGAGGGAATCGTGTCGGTTTCGACGACCGTGCCGGTGTAGACGCATTCGACCTCGCCGTCGTCGTGGTCGAGCGACGAGAACATCTCCATACGCGCGTCGTAATACGAAATGCGGATATGCTCGGCCTGATGATTGAGCACGATGCGCTTTCGCAACTCATTGTCGTAGAGCTCGTCGAGGGGTCGGTTTTCGACCTGCTCGACTTCATAGTCGTAGCAGGGGCCACCCACGCACTCGAGTGAGAATTCGAAGAGTCCTTCGACCTGACTCGTATTCTGCAGCACGAGAATATAGTCGCTTCCCTCGCGGTCGATCGCGAATCCGCGAGCGGCCTCGTCATTATCACGCGGGATGCGCGCATCTGCGGTACCCCACGGGTTTACGCTCACGATCTCGTCACGACTCTCGGCGTCGAGGAGCGCCAGCCGCGGATTCCAACGGGCATCGTCGGCTTTGCGCAAGAGCATCAGCACCCGATCCCCGAGCGTTCCTCGCATGCGGATTTCGATCGTCTGGTCTGCGCCCATTTCACCGCGAACGATCGTGTGCTCGTCGGTCTCGATGAGTTCAGGAATCTCGTCGGTGACCATCACGTCGTCGTAGACGATGAGGTCGTTATCCTGCACATAGCGGCGCAATTTCCGAAATGCCGTCTTGCCGACGTAGTAGATATCATCGAGCTCGGCGAGGCTGAAGATGATGCGATCATCTTCGGTATTGAGCATGCCGTCGGTCCCCTCGCGGTAGTTGATGATGTGTACCGCCGACCGCCAGTAGACACTGGCTTCCGAGATCAATTGATGCCGACTCATCGAGTTCACGACGCGGAGTATCGCGCGGGCCTCGGGCGAGTTTTCGTGGATGGTGTTCGGGATATCGCCTTTGGCATCGGTGCCCATGAAGGTGTCATGCTTTGCATCTCCTTCGGGCACCGGCTCGTCGAAGCTCGAACATCCGATGGTGGCCGTGAGACCGATCATCAGAATAGCGAGCTTCATCGCATGTGCGAGTTGGAAATGATGCATGGCGAAACCTCTGTCACGTGTCCGTTACGATAGAGTCGCAACATGCATGCCAGAAATCGCGCTCGATCAATGATCATGCGCAAATCAAGCAATGGCGGGTTCTGTGACGACCGGCAGAAATTGGTTGTAAAACCAACTCGAGGCCGATCGGAAGATCGATCTTCCGATCCGCTTTTCAGGGTGGCAACTCGGGTTGCTAGTCTCGCGCTACGGCCGGGCTCGACGGATTGGCTCACGCCGGGCCATCAGGCAAAGCAGGGCTTCTAGAATCTCAGATTGACATTCTTCGGATGCGTGATCTGATACGAGAATTCGTGCCGTGTCGTCTCGCGAGGTTGTAGTTCGAGGTCAAAGGTGCAGATGCCATCCTGGTCGGGGTTTGCTCCTTTGAACTTTTTGATTTGCACGTCCTCGATCTCGCTTACGGGCGTACGCTCGATCACTTTGAGGCGGACAGTGTCCCCGCTGAGATTGCTCACGAAAAAACGCACGGAACGCAAAATGGTCGTACGTTTGGTGAGCATGGTCTGGTCGTGGTCGATGTCTTGCTGGCGTTTGACGCTGATATTGCTGTCGATGCCAAAACCGATCTCGAATACGTCTCCGCTGCTCACAAATTGAGCGAGCGCTCGACCGGCGAAGACATTCTCGCGCATGAGGTGAATCGGGCCGGCCAGCATCGGATAGGGCGCAGACCATGTGCCGCGTGCTCGAAGATGGGGCACCTGGCTGAATTCGGGAAACGCCACCAATTCGGCCTCGACGTCGACTTCCTCTACCCCGATATCGATGCGGAAGGGCTCGCCATTGGAAGGAATGGTCACCCGTTCGAGCGCCTCGAGATTGAGTGGCTCGCCGCCGTCGTCGACTCCCGGCATATCGTCGATGGCCCGGGCGCCGTCTGCACCCGTATCGTTGATGTCGACCTCTCTCGCCTCGACATTCACCTCTTTTCGCTCTTCTCGATCTTTGGTACGCGCCGAAATTACATCTTCGGTCAAGAGCGGCGGCGATGATGCCTGCGCCGGTCGGGCCGTACTGAAACGGCAGAGGACATTTTCCCAGACCTCACCGGTGAGCTGCCAGACGGTGGCCGAATTGGTAAATCGCACGCTGGATGTGCCCCGGTCGAGACGCGCAATATGCGAGGGGCGCCATAGTGCGCACGGCAGTTGGTAGCTGACCTCGCACTCGATTTCGATGGCTTTGTCGGCCTCGAATTGGACATCGACCGACGCATTGAACTCGGGGTGCATGGTGCGCGCATTCTCGAGAAGAGCATGCGCCCGTTTTTTCTCGCGCTGCGCATCGCGAAGTTCGGGCTCGAGCGCGTCCAGCTTTTCGATCATTGTGGTGAGCGGTTCATCGTAGGCCGCGAGCGTAGCCTCGATCTCGGTGTCGCAATTCAGATTCCGCACATCGTTCAGATATGCGTCTTCGAGGGTCTGTAGTCGGTCCTTCTGATTACGAATTCGCATTGCTCTGGTGTTGAGCCGATTCGACGCACTGACGGCGCGCCTGACCCGCTCTTCGAGCGCTTCGATCTCTTCACGCGTGGCGTTGGGCACCTCGTTCACGTTGCGATGCACCCTTGCGGTGATGACACGTACGTCTGCCCGAGGACGAATCGTGAGACTCGAATCGTCGACGAGCAGACTGATGCCCGAGATGCGTACCCGATTGATGCCGGGTTCGAGCGAGAGGGTGGCGAGTCGTGTGACGCGCGCCCGGTCTTCGAAAAATACGACGACGTCGGCATGGCTTTGAATCGTGGGGATATCACTCACGGCGGTTTCCTCCGATGATCTCGTCTTTGGCGCGCAGGATGATCTTGTAGGCGAATGCAATGCCGGCCTTCTGGCCAGCCGCGAGCTCGATGGCCCACTGCATGCCGCCCTGAATCGGTTTGCCGAGATGGCGCTGGTCGTATTTCGTGTGCGCCGGCTCGCTTTGCACCAGCTCGACCGAAACGTCGTCATCTCGCGTCACGGGGATGCGGTCGAAAACCTGGACCTGCGCGCGAAATCCAAGATTCGAGCGAAGCTCGATGTCGACTTCGTGCAGGACTTCGCGTTTTCCGCCGAGGAGGCCTGAGGATTCTTCGTCGACCCTGGCGTTTCGGGCCACGCGAATACGTTCGTCGACCCCGAGTCCAATCGTCATCGAGCCGTCGCGCCCGACGTGGCTGATGGTGGTATTCGTCACGAGGGCGCCTTCGGAGTACACTTCGACAGGTCCGGTCAAGAGCGGCGAAGCATGCGGATTCTCGAGTTCGGCGACCCGGTAGACCGACTCGTCTGCTCGGGGAACCACTCGCCAGCTCAGCGCGCTCGAGGTCGAAGCGGTGCTGACCGTGATTCGATGAGCCAGGCCGTCGCTCGGCACATCGGCGACACCGTCGGTGTCATAGCGGTAGTCGAATGAGCCGCGCGAGACGACCGGGTCGGTGGCGTTCATCCTGCGCGCTGCCGCGTTGGCGCCCGAGAGGTCGGCTCGGCCTGCGGTCTGCGGCCGCTCGATGATGAGTTTTCCGCGTTGTGGCGAGTCGGGTCCGGCCATGCGTAGATTTTCGAAATCCAGCCAGCTCGATTCGGGGACCGCGCCCGATGGAGCGACGGGAGGCGCCGCTCTCTCTTTCTTGGCACGCTGCGGTGCCGGGGGCGAAGAAGAAGGTGCAGGCGGGCGCCCTTTCGGAGGACCACCGCGCTGCGGCGTCCCGCCAAAGGCCGATGAGGGAACCGGGGCCGGCATGTCTCGTGACATCATCTGCTGCGGCGCAAAGGCTTCAGCACTTCCAGTCTGGGCCTCGAGCTCTCCCAGGGGAAGTTGGTCGTACTCGCTGGTGACCTCGTCCGTGTGGTCGCCGTAGTGGGGCTCGCGGTGCAGCGCCGCGGCTCTGGCCGCAGGCTGCGGTGCTGCGGCGCTGCGTCCGCCGAATCGTTGATCAAAGCTTGCGAAGAGGACGTCCGTACCCTGTGGTGCAGGCCTAAATCCGGTCTTTGTCGGCGCCTGAGCGCGCCCGAGCCGTAACGATTTTAGCTCTGGAAGGCGTGCGTCCGTGGTGAGATCCGAGGTCGAAAACGACATACGCACATGATCCCAGTCTTCACCGCTATTCTGTGCGACGAGCGCCTCGATGGCGACGTGTGCGAGTCGCCCCTGATCTTCGAGGTCGACTCGATATACAGGCCACCAGCGGGCTGCGTGCACGGTGTAGGTCAGTTGGATCGTCGGCCATGCGACCTCTTCTCCCGGGCCAAATCGCAGGATTACCGCTCTACGTGGTTTCGTGTTTCCGACACGCTCGACGTCGCTCGTCTGCGCGTCGGCGAGTCGCTGACGCTGCTCTTTGCGTCGTAATTCGAAAAGCTCGTCATCGATCTTCACGATCTCTTCGTCGTACCTCGCGATACGCTCGGCGA
>CAYFTY010000324.1:0-5539 GCA_964346045.1 uncultured Bradymonadales bacterium
GTGCCTCGCATTGAGGTAGCGAGCGAGCTGACTGTTCAAATCCTGGGTGAACTCGTCGATGGTCGGCTCGTCGCCCGATACCAAGAGATGGTAGTGGTTTCCCATGAATGCGCAGGCGTGCAGGGCAAGGCCATGCTTCTCGAGGTATCGAGCAAGCAGATAGGCAAAGACCCTGTTCACCTCATCCGAGGGTTTGAGACGGAAGAGCTGTCCCAGGGTCCGTCGACCGACCTGTACGACTCGTTTTCGGAACTCACGGCGGGGCTTCATGATTCGCTCCGGGTAAATTTCTGCCAACACAGAGGTTTTCGGCCGGAGCGAATTTTCGTTGCAACTTTTTACGCCGGGAACGAGGACGGCCACGGGCAGTCCCACGAAAAGGACCACTATCGCTGCCCGTCAGGCGTCCGAGAAACTCTGACGGAGATCGTCGCCCTCGACGAAAACCAACCGAGCTGATCACTTTTGAGACCGAGGACTGCACATCTCCCGAAGAGATGGTGTTGACTTTTGCCAGCCCGGACTGAAATCTTCGGCCCAACCAAGCCGTGCCCCGGAGCCATCATGAATTCGAGAGAACGATTCCAGAAAGCCTGCCGCTGCCAAGAAGTCGACCGCCCTCCCCTCTGGGTGATGCGCCAGGCCGGCCGGCATCTTCCCGAATATCGAAAACTCAAAGAGACCTACAGTTTTCACGAGTTGGTGCAGACTCCAGACCTGGCCTGCGAGGTGACCCTGCAGCCCATACGGCGCTACAGCATGGACGCAGCGATCGTTTTCAGCGACATCCTGGTGATCCCGGAAGCCCTCGGTCAGCCGTATTATTTTCGCGAGAAGGGCGGCATCGGGATGGAGTATCGAATCGAGTCGCGTGACGACGTCGACAAACTCGACTCGAGCGGCGTCAAAGAAAAACTCTCGTACGTCGGCGACACCCTCGAATTGTTGCGTGAAGAGCTCGGCGACGAACGGGCGCTCGTGGGTTTTGGTGGCTCGCCCTGGACCCTGGCCACCTATATGGTCGAAGGCGGGTCTTCCAAGGATTATCGGCTCGCCAAGGAACTCTACCTGACCGACCGCCCAACCTTTGAATCGATGATGCGAAAAATCACGGATGCGTTGATTTCGTACTTCGAGATGCAGGTCGCTGCGGGAGTCGACGCAATTCAGATTTTCGATAGCTGGGGCGGAGTTCTGAACCCTCCGGCGTTCCGCGAGGCATCTGCGAGGTGGATGGGAGAGATCGTCGAGGCTATCTCAGACGACGTTCCTGTCATCGTATTCAGCAAGGGCGCTCTGTCTCAAGTCGAAACACTGCTGGAGACCCGCCCGAATATCATTGGCGTCGACTGGACGGTCGATCTACGCACGATTCGCGATCGGCTCCCCGAGCATGTGGGGGTTCAGGGCAATATGGATCCCGTTTATATGAACACGACTCCCGAGCTGGTGCGGGCCGAGACCAATCGCATTCTGGAATCGATGCGAGGCACCAGCGGCCATATTTTCAATCTCGGACACGGCATCAGCCCTCATGCAAAGATCGAATGCATGGAGGCGCTTGCTGACACCGTCAGAGGATTTTCGTGAGTGAAGAAATCGCAATACTCGGAGCCGGCATTACCGGCCTCACCCTTGCCTGGCACCTCGATAAAGCAGGCGTCGACTTCACGGTCTACGAAGCTTCAGAACGAGCCGGCGGCATGCTGGAGAGCTTCCGGGAAAATGGCTTTCTCGCCGAGCACGGTCCACACACCATTCTGGCCAGCAGGCCCGAAGTCGACGACCTGGTCGACGAATTGGGCCTCTCGGAAGAGCGCATTTGGGCCAATGAAGACTCCAAAAAACGATTCACGGTGCGCGACGGCGAAGTCTCGGCGCTGCCGATGTCTCCGCAGAGCTTTTTGGACACGCCGGTGTACTCCACCGGCGCTAAATTGCGCCTTCTGGCCGAGCCCTGGATTGGAAGACGCGATGATGAGGTCGACGAGAGCGTCACCGCTTTCGTGACACGTCGTATGGGCGAGGAGTTCCTCGACTACGGCGTCGACCTGCTGGTGAACGGGATCTGGGCGGGCGATCCGAATCGTCTCTCGGCCAGGCACGCATTCAAAAAGCTCTACGCTCTCGAGCGAGAACACGGCTCGGTCATTCGCGGCGCAATCGCCCGTGCGCGAAGCGGGACCGGCGGAGTACCTCGCATGTTCGCGTTCAAAGACGGGAACGCCACCCTTACCGACGCGATGTCGCACGCGCTGGCGCACCGCATCAAGTTTGGGCGCGAAGTCGTCGGCCTAAGCCGTGCGGATGGCAGCTGGAAAGTCCGCTCTCGCTCGGACGGCACACGAGAAAAATCGAAGAAATATGCACAGGTCATCAGCACGCTGCCGCTCTGGCGTCTGGGCACGGTCCTCGACGAAGAACCATCATTTTCTTCGATCGATTATCCGCCGGTCGGTGTGGTGACATTTGCTTTCAGGCGCGAAGACGTCGTGCATCCGCTCGATGGGTTTGGGCTGCTCGTCCCTGAAGACGAGCCGTTCGAAGTGCTCGGAATGATGTTCACCTCGACCTTATTCGACCATCGCGTGCCGAATCGAGACTTTTGCACGATCGCAGTCTTCATGGGCGGCGCGCGTCATCGCGACCACGTCGAATCATGGACGGCCGAACGACGACGAGAGGTCGCACTCGCCGACCTAAGACGACTACTTCACGTCGACGGAGAACCGGTCTGGGAGCATCAGGCCATGTGGCATCGCGGAATTCCGCAGTACGAAGTCGGTTACAGCCGGCAACTCGCAGAAATGCAAGCGTTCGAAGACGCACATGCCGGGCTGGTGCTCGCCGGAAACTACCGACATGGAGTTGCCGTGCCCGATATCATCGCCGAGGCCAAGAGGCTGGCACATCGAATCATCGAAACCCGAGCGCGCCAAGGAGCCGCTTGATGAGTTCATTCGATCTACCACGACGTCCCCGCCGCCTGCGTAAGAACGACTCGGTGCGTCGGTTGGTTCGCGAGAACCGACTGACCCGAGACGACCTGGTCATGCCGATTTTCGTAACGGCGAAACCAAATACGCGAAACGAAATTGGCTCGATGCCAGGAATCTATCAGTATTCGCTCGATCGTATCGACGAAGAACTCGAGACACTCGCCGAATCAGGGATAGACCGCGTCCTCATCTTCGGCATACCCGAGCGGAAAGACGAGGTAGGGTCGGACACATGGCATGATCACGGGATCGTTCAGGACGCGGTGCGTCACATCAAAACCAACTTTCCCGAGTTTTATGTGATCACGGACGTTTGTTTCTGCGAATACACGACCCACGGTCATTGTGGAGTCGTGGCCGACGACGGTCGGCTTCTGAACGATCCGACCCTCGAAAACCTTCAGAAACAGGCGGTCTCGCACGCGGAAGCAGGCGCGGATATGGTGGCTCCCAGCGGCATGATCGACGGCATGATTCATGCGATGCGCAGTGCACTCGATGATGCCGAGTTCGCGGACGTCGCCATCATGAGTTATGCCGTGAAATACGCTTCGGCGTTTTACGGCCCTTTTCGCGAAGCCGTCGATTCAGCGCCGCAATTCGGCGACCGACGCTCGTATCAGATGGACCCCGCGAATGCGCGCGAGGCGATGGTCGAGGCCATGCTCGACGCCGAGGAAGGAAGCGATGTGTTGATGGTCAAACCTGCGCTGGCCTATCTGGACATCGTACGCACTCTGCGCGACCACTTCGATCTGCCCATCGCTTGCTACAACGTGTCGGGAGAGTACTCAATGGTGAAAGCAGCAGCCGAGCGAGGATGGGTCGACGAGACCTCTCTCGCCCTCGAAAAACTGCTTTCGATGAAGCGAGCGGGTGCCGACATTATCATCACGTATTTTGCTCGAGATCTCGCACCTCATCTCGATTGATTGCATCTCATAGGCGCTCAAAGCGCGGAGAGACTCATGCCAAAGACCGGAATCCTTCTCACCAATCTAGGCTCACCCGATACCACCAAGACAGGTGATGTGCGGCGATATCTGCGCGAGTTCCTTTCCGACCCGCGGGTCATCGACATCCCGGCTCCGATTCGAAGCGCCATCTTGAATCTGGCGATCCTGCCCTTCCGGCCGCGCGAGAGCGCGGAGGCGTACGAAAAGGTGTGGACCGACGAAGGCTCGCCGCTGATTATTTCGACGGAGAAGATCCGCGACAAGCTGGCCTCACGTCTCGAAGGCATGCCCATCGAGATCGGGATGAGATACGGCAATCCGACGAGCGCAAGTGGCATCGAGAAGCTGGTGGCACAGGGGGTGACGCAGATCTTTCAGATCCCGCTCTACCCACATTACGCCATGTCGTCGTACGAGACCGGAGTCGTGAAGGTCCGCACCGACCTCGAGAAGATCGCACCTGACGTAGACCTCTGGGTACAGCCGCCTTTCTACGCCGACGACGACTATATCGACGCACTCGTCGAAAGTGCTGCGCCGCACCTCGAAGAAGACTTCGACGTACTTCTCTTCAGCTACCACGGGATTCCCGAGCGGCACCTGCGAAAGACCGACCCGAGCAACGCCTATTGCCTCGAAGACCCGCGATGCTGCGAAAAGGCAAATCCCGCGCATGCGACGTGCTACCGCGCACAGTGTTTTGCGACATCCCGGCTCTTTGCCGAACGGGCAGGTCTGCCTCGCGAAAAATGGCACGTGTCGTTTCAATCGCGCCTTGGAAGCGACCCCTGGTTAAAGCCCTACACCGATCAAGAGCTCGAGGCGTTTCCAACCCGCGGGTTCAAGAAAATCATGGTGATGTGTCCGGCATTTATTTCGGACTGCCTGGAGACCCTCGAAGAGATTGCGATGGAGGGACACGAGATCTTCGAAGAAGCCGGAGGACACGAATTCACCTACATCCCATGCCTGAATGAGAACGAAGCATGGATCGACGTGCTTGAACGCATGGTCCGAGATTACGAAGACGGCCGACTGCGCGCGGCTTGACCGCCCAGCCTGAGTGTCGGTAGTGATCGTTGTTCCCCCGACGAGGAATTCAGATGCTAGAGAAGAGCCGAGCCTTGCTCGACCGCGCCCGCAAAGTCATGCCGGGCGGGGTAAACTCACCCGTTCGTGCTTTCAAGTCGGTGGGAGGCACTCCACCTTTCATCGAGCGCGCCAGCGGCGCATTCATCTACGACGCAGACGGAAACGAATACGTCGACTTCGTGATGACCTGGGGGCCGGCCATCCTTGGCCATGCCCGGCCCGAGGTGATCGAGGCGTGCAAAGAAGCGCTCGACCACGGCTCTTCGTTCGGCGCCCCCACAGAACGCGAGATTCGGCTCGCCGAGCTGATGATCGACCGCGTGCCAGGACTCGAGGTGGTTCGCCTCGTGAACAGCGGCACCGAAGCCTGTATGTCTGCGATCCGAGTGGCTCGCGGAACCACCGGTCGCGACAAATTGATCAAATTCGACGGGTGCTATCATGGACACGCCGACTCCTTTCTGATTTCGGCCGGCTCGGGCGCACTCACGC
>CAYFTY010000325.1:0-5535 GCA_964346045.1 uncultured Bradymonadales bacterium
CGTGTTGGAAAAGTCAAGCGATAGAGATGCTGCTGGTGAGCAGGTCCTCGCCCTCTACGTCACGATAGCAGTGTATCGCGTACCCATTCGAGGCGATCTTGCCCCCAGAACATCTCGTCTCCGACGAAAAATGTCGGGGCGCCAAAGACACCACGCTCGACGGCTTGATTCGTCTGCTCGATGAGCCTCTCTTTGATCGCGAGGTCGGATGTAGCTTCGACCAGAGATGCCTCGAGCCCCGCCTCGTCGAGGATGGCCACGAGTTGATCGGTGTCTGAAACGTCTTTTCCATTTCGCCAGACGGCATCGAAAATCGCATCGTGGTACGCGTCGAAAACGCCCTTGTCTTGTGCAACGACCGCACCGCGTAGAGCGTCGACCGTACGCATCGGGAAGTGCGGATTGAATTGCATCTCAATCTCATAGCGCCTCAGATATCGTCCGATATCCTGCATCATATATTGAAACTTGGCGGGCACCGATGCCGGCGGTCGATTCGAGGTCGCGTCCATGATCGCCCCGAGAAATACCGGTCTGTAACGAACCTCGACATCGAGGCCTGCGAGCACAGCCGGCAGGCGCTTGTGGGCGACGTAAGACCAGGGGCTCACGTAATCGAAATAGAATTCGAGCTGACTCATGGTGCGGCTGCCTTTCGTACGACCGGTTCGGGAAGGTGCGCGTTATCGTCGTAATCGTAGATATCGGCGAGGAAATTGGCGCGCCCCTCATCGTCGACCCTCACGGTATAGTACTCGACAAAAACGGGAATCTGTCGGTCGAGGAAGACAGGCAGATATTCACCCGTCTCGAGCACACGAGGGATCTTGCTCTTTTCGTAGAGTTTGTCGCGCCGGAGCAACCACTCCGCAAAGTCGAGCGGCTCCTGAAGTCGCATACACCCGTGGCTCATGGCTCGAATATCGCGGCCGAAGAGCGCTCGCGCGTTCGTGTCATGAAGGTAGACGTCGTGCAGATTGGGGAAAATGATCTTCACAAATCCCAGGGCATTATGATCGCCCGGAATCATGCGTACGTACTCCCACGTCTTACCGGCGTACATCACCTCGTATTTATTCTCGGCGTACCAGCCGGGGATATTCTCGGGGTCGGTTGTCGTCGGATCGATTTCTCCGGTCTCTTCGTTCCAATAGGGCTTACCCTCGAAGGGACTCTTAGGCTTGACGCCTTCCGAATTGGCCGGGTCTGGAGAGAGCATCGCAGGCGGCGTTGCGTTGGCCGTCTGACCCGTATTGGCGGCCGAGTTGGTGTTGGTCAGAGTCGTCTCGCTCTCCAGATTCTCAGGGCTCGCGGCCGGCGTCCCGGCATCCTCTAGATCGAGAGGTTTGATTTTGGCGCTCAGCGCCTCTTTCTTATATTTCTCTTCGAGCCAGGTCTTCACCTCCGGCAGAATTTCTTCGGCTCGAATACGGGGGGTCACGTTCCAGAACGGATTGTAGATCGCACGGTCGATGTAGGCCGCGAGAGGCACCGGGGTGCGGTTATTATGCACCCACTCTTCTTCTTCTTCGTCGAAACTGCGGTCGTTATTACCCACGATTACCCGGTGTCTGAGCTGCCGCTCTTGATTCTCCCATGCCTCGGCATGGAAATCGGGCACGTTGATGAAGACATAAACCTCGTCGTCGAGATGCCGAATATTGGTGTCGCGCCACCGTTGAATATTGAGCCGGATCTGGTCCAGCCGGTCTTCGGCTGAGACATTGAGGCTCGACCAGAACATCGAATAGGGTCGCCCCTTGACCGGCATCTGGTGCGTGGTCTGATAGTCCGACATGGCCTTTTCGAGCGCATCGTCGTAGTTCTCATCGATGGGAGCCGACTCGGGGTAATACCCCTCGATGCGAAGCCGCTCTTTGAGGTCCTTGACGACGGCGTGTGTAGAACCTTTGCGTAGATTCTTGCGGTCGACTTCTTCCCAGCCGCCATCGGCGACAATCTTACGGTAGCGCTTGAATTCCGCGATCAGCTTTCGATATTGCGGATGCTGGGGTTCGAGCTTGCCGACGACGCTGGCCGGATCTTCGGCCGTGAGAACATTCGTGAGCGTCTGCCGGATATTGCGATGTCGAATGTCGGTCTTTTTGGCCTTGTAGATCGTCTCTGCATTGGCGGCTGCCCGTCGCCAGAGCTGACCGGCAACATATGAACCTTTGTCCTTGTCGGGACGGGGCTTACGAATCTCGGGATCGTTGTACCAGTCGTCTTCGCGGGGGTGAATGAAGATCGAGCGCTCGCGGAAGTGCCTCATCTCGTCGCTGTATCGCGCAAGGCTCGCGGCGAGCTTATGCTCGGCGCGGGCGCTTTCGGTTGCAAGCTTTTCGCCCAGAGCCTCGTACTCTGCCAGCAGACCATCGAGTCGTTCGGACTCACCCGACTCCACCAGAGCGTCCGTGAGTGTCTCGTAGTTTTCTTCGGTAAGGGAGAACTCGGTCGGCGTGCGCTGCGTGAGCCACTGCACCATCGCCGCCTTCTCTTGCTCATTCGGCGAAAGGTCGCCTGCCTCGTGATCCGCCCGGATATCTGAGAGCTTTTCGAGGCTCTTCGAGATCTCGTCGACCGGATAGGGTCGGGGATCGATCACGTGGTCCTGCAGTTCTTGCAGAGCGCTCCAGACGGCCTTGCCTGATCTGGAGAGCTCACCGTGCACCACCAGCCGGGGCCTGTATTCATTTGCCGCGTACACGTCGCGCACGAGGGTGTCGTAGGGCGGCTCTTCCTGTTGCAATCGCTTACCATCGAGAGCGGCCCTGGCTTCAATGACGGTCTCGAGTTCGCGCTGAATCGAGACCCCTTCGCTGCGGTCGGTGAGCGTCTGTTCGACGGTCGGGGCCCAGGCCTCGACGTATTCGCTCGCCGCTTCTTTTGAAATCGGGTCCTCGCCGCAGCCGATGATGCACGCTGCGACGACGATCAGCAGGAGGGTTGCAAAATTCGTCTGTGCCTCAAAATACCTGTTCATGTCTCGCGCCGGTGATGTGGGGCTGTTCGAGCGTACAATGCCCTCACGATTGGTCAACCACATTTGCCTGACTTGCTGATGGTATAAACGGAATCAGGGGTAGGGAAAATTTCCACCTCATGGCTCTTCAGCCTCTTCGATCGCATAGAGAATGCCCTCGCCGGTGCCGACGACGATCGTGCCATCGGACGCAACGGCGGGCGACGAGAATATCGGGCGGCCGACCGGCGGATCCCATTCACAGCGACGCGACGTGGAGATCGAACGAGGAAATTCGGTGCCCACACGTGTCTGATCACCGAGGTAGATGCTCCACTGAACGGTTCCATCTTCGGCACTCAGGGCCCAGAGTCCTCCACCATGGCGAGGCATCAGAACCTGGTCACGCACGACAGCCGGGGAGGGCCAGTGCGGGAAGAGGCAGGGTCCTGTCGGACTGCTCCAGACGACTTCGCCATTATCCATGTCGGCCGCGATGACACGATTGGAGTAGGGCTCGCCCCAGATCAACAGACTTCGCCAGACCGCAGGTGAGCTGCGAATATTGCCCCATCCACCCCCAAAGCCCCGGGGATTACTACCTCGCCAGATGGCTTCGCCCGATTCGAGGTCGAAAGCCGCGAGGGCGGGTCTCGAATAGGTGGTATCGCGGATGAAGCCGACGATGAGCTTGCCGGCCACGATCGTTGGGCTTGCGTAGACACCCCATGGGTCGAGAGAGGCGCTCCATCTGGGAGTGCCACCCTCGAGTTCGAAGGCTCGAATCAACCCGGTCTCGGTCGCTGCAAAAACGTGGCTTCCGTCCGAAGAAAGCCCGCCTCGGATGCCGGCCCGCATGTCGGCAACCCACTCTTCCTCGCCGGTGCGCAGGTCCATCGCGCGAATAATCCCTGCAGAGTCGCCCGTCAGGACCCGACGCCCGATGATGAGTGGATTCGTATAGACTTTGCGCTCTTCGACCCGGTGCGTCCAGACGACCTCGCCCGTCATGGCATCATGAGCACGAATACCGCCATCATCCGAGGTCGAAATTACAAAGCAATCTGCATAGGCGACACCATTGACGTCGTTTTCTGCAGGTGCGAACCACCGCACCTCGCCGTTCTCGAGATCCAGTGCATAGACTCCGTCCGATGCGTCTGGCTTGTTCCAGATGCTTCCGTTGCTGCCCACAAAGACCATGTCGTCGACGATCACAGGATTGTTGAGCCAACCCTGGATGCCGACATCGGCTTTCCATCGAATCTGTGGTTCTCGGATCGTCGGTGCAGTCGATACGCCATGCCGGCGTGCATCCGATTGAAAGGTCGGCCAGGCTCCTGCGACCGGCAGCTCGCATCGCCGCTCGACCAGCGATCGTGCAGCGGTTGGCTCGACCACCTCTCGTGGCGCAGATGGCTCAGGCGTATCGGGTTTTGGGCTCGCGCCAGCGCATGAGATGAGAAAGAGCCAAATCAGGGCAAAGACTCGGATTCGCTGCATGCTCGTAACTCCTCTCATGACGCCTCAGCATAACGCAGACTGGCTACAACGCGACTTCTCTATCATTTCTTTGCAAAGCAATCAGGACGCCGGTCCCCTGAGAGGTCGAACGCGAGGTCGCCACGTCTCTATTCGATAGGGTCGACAATCAGCGCTGCAAATGTGCAAAATCGCTTCGGGCAGGTACACTCGAGACGCCTGAAAATTCGCTGGATCCCGTGGTCACCCGTTTTCTACATATTCTGATTCACTGCGTGTCGGCTGCATTCGTCGGGACTCTGATCGTTGCAGCCTTGGACCTGACCATCGCGCTGGTCTGGGGACTTCACCCGCCGCCTGCGTCACTCGCGGGATGGTCGATCGCCTCGGTCGCGGCCTCGTGGTTTGTGCCTTCGATGATCGTCGGTTCTCTACTCTCCGTCGGCGTGATGCTTTTTTCGATCGGCGGACAAGGCGAGCTCGCCGGAGATCTCGAGCTGGCCCGCGCACGAATTCACGGCCCGAGTGGAGGCTGGCCGGGCACTGCGATCTGGATCGCATCAGCAACCTGTTTGTACGGGGTCGTCGCCTGGTTCATGACGGACCAGCTCGATCGTTACACCGAAGCGCCGTCGGAAGTTGCCTTGATTCTCAGCGGTGTCCTCACCGTGGTTCTGATCTGGCTCGCTCATCGGATCGTGGTCGCAAAATTTGAACGCGCCGCTTCTCGGCCTGTCCCACTTGGGCTCTTTTTCGTGGTGGTGACCGCCGTCACGATCGCAGGCCCCATCCGCACGCTGCAGCCCGAGCTGATGCCGCTCGGCGTGCTTGCCGTTGCATTCTGGGCTGCCTACACATCCATCATCGGTTTGAAGCGCCTCGATTCGAGGTTCATGTATGCGCCGATTGCATTTTCGGCTCTATGCCTGCTCGTGGCAACGCTTACGCTCGAGCATCGCAGCGGCGCCCATGCGTGGCTCTCCCGCCATCTAAAATTTCATGGCGCGTCTCTAAGCCTTACGCAGGTTCTGTTCGACCTCGATTTCGATGGCCACGCTTCACGTCTGGGCGGGGCCGATTGCAACGACGGC
>CAYFTY010000326.1:0-5515 GCA_964346045.1 uncultured Bradymonadales bacterium
ACGTACGCGTCACGTTATTGTAGACGTCCTGTGCGGTCAGGCTCCAGCCCGAGGTCTGGCAGTGGGTGCGCAGCGCCATCGACTTCGGATTCTCGGGCTCAAAGGGTTTGATCAGTCGCGCCCAGAGGGTGCGCGCCGCGCGCAGCTTTGCGACTTCCATGAAATAGTTCATGCCGATCGCGAAGAAAAAGGAGAGTCGCGGGACAAACGCATCGATCTCGAGCCCGGCGTC
The DNA here is from genome assembly GCA_964346045.1 of uncultured Bradymonadales bacterium. Classification (GTDB taxonomy): domain Bacteria; phylum Myxococcota_A; class Bradymonadia; order Bradymonadales; family Bradymonadaceae; genus CAYFTY01. The sequence goes on from CAYFTY010000326.1 coordinate 233, forward strand.
TAATCCGGTGCGAACGTATTCGATGCCATCAGCCAGCGTATAGGCGAGCTCGAGGTCGGCCGTCGCTCCGGCCTCCTGCATATGGTACCCGCTGATGCTGATGCTGTTGAAACGGGGCATGTGCTCGGACGTATACTCGAAGATGTCCGAGATGATGCGCATCGATGGCTCGGGCGGGTAGATATAGGTGTTGCGGACCATGAACTCTTTTAGAATATCGTTCTGAATGGTCCCCGAGAGTTTTTCGGTGGCGACGCCCTGCTCTTCGGCAGCGACGATATAGAGCGCCATGATCGGCAAGACCGCGCCATTCATCGTCATCGAAACGCTCATTTTATCGAGCGGAATCCCGTCGAAAAGTACCTGCATGTCGAGGATTGAATCGATGGCCACCCCGGCCATGCCAACATCGCCCGAGACGCGAGGATGGTCGGAGTCATAACCACGATGGGTCGCGAGATCGAATGCGATCGAGAGCCCCCGCTGGCCAGCCGCGAGATTACGGCGGTAGAACGCGTTCGACTCTTCGGCCGTCGAAAAACCCGCATACTGCCGGATCGTCCACGGGCGAGTGGTATACATTGTGGCGTACGGCCCGCGCGTATACGGAGCGATTCCGGGAACACCGCCGAGATGCTCTACAGCATCGAGCGCATCTTCATCATACGCTGCCTCGACGGGAATCCCCTCGGGCATCGGCCATGCATCTCCCTCGGGCGTCTCTACCTGACTCACCGAGACGCGGGGGTCGTCGAATTCGTAGTCCGAGAAATTCATCGTGCAACCTCCATCCCGTCGAAAATCGAGAGACCAACTCGCATGGCATCAAATCCCATGTAAATGAAGTCGGTCACACCTGCCGCCTCCAGACTCGTTTGCGCCTCGGTGTCCGGACGCCCTGCGTAGATCACGACTCGTGCACCCGCTTCGACGAGGGCACGGGCAAATTCCTCTGCATGTTCGGCATAATCGGCGTCTGCGCCGCAGATCGCTGCTGCTCGAGCTCCCGACTCTCGGAACTCTTCGACTACCTTTCGAGCCGCCTCAAAACCCTGTTCTCCCTCGGGTATTAAACCGAGCGCCTCGAGATAACGTCGTGTGAATCCGGCGCGTGCGTTGTGACGGGCAAGCGGCCCGATATTGGCCATGAACACTTTTGGAGCCTGCGACGTGATGGCCTGATGCTCAAGGGCTCGTTCTCGCAGATCCTCGAAGTCGGCTGCCTCGCGCACCGCAGCCGAAGCCTCGCACTCCCACCCGGGTTCTTGAGACTCGAATTCGTACCATGCTCCGCCCTCACGATACTCTTCGCGAAGTTCTTCGAAACCCGGACGCGGGCCCTCTTCCCAGGACACTTCCCAGACCTGTCGTGCCTGGCGCTCAATCTGGCCGCGCTCGAGCGGCGCGTAATCACTGATGCCCACGAGGGTCGGACGACGATGATGAATACCGACTTCGCGCTCTTCCCAGACCTCTTCGATACGTGCCTGAAAGTGCCCGTTTTCGAGAGCTGCAACCATGCCACCCTCACTCTCGATCTCCTGAAAGATAGACCATGCCTTTCTCGCGAGCGCATCGGTAAGACTCTCAATCAGATACGTGCCGGCGGCCGGGTCGCTCGTCGCCGTCAGGTGAGACTCCTCGTGCAAGACATGATGGACGTTGGTTGCCACCCGTCGTCCCATTTCGTCGGGTATCCCCGCAGCCGAGTCGAACGGCAAAACCGTGATGGCGTCTGCCCCACCGACGGCCGCTGCGAAGCATTGTGCAGTCGCGCGCAGCATATTCGTCCATGGATCGAAACGGGTGAGGCTTACGGGCGACGTCAACACATGCACCCTCGATGGCGCAGGGTCCAGGTGGAAACCGGCTCTGAGCTTGGACCATACCCATCGCAGCGCTCTGATCTTGGCGATGGATTCGAAGGTCTGGCTGGTGGTGGCCGTAATCAACGTGACCTGGTCGAACCACGCATCGACGTCGTCATCTTCGATGGCCCTGCGCGCCACCTCAGCCCCCGACGCGAGTATCGCAGCGATCTCCTGCGCCGCCGTCGCACCATGAGCGTGGTAGCTGACTCCAGAAAGCGCTCCGACCGCGATATTCTCGGCATGTCTGACCGCCTCGAAAAGCTCTTCGAAAGCACTCCGAGGTAGCTCTCCTTCGACGGCAAGGTGCGCAATCGGATCCGCATAGACTCGAGCGCTCTTCCAGCCCTCGAGCGCCTTTAATGCCACAGCCGGCATCAGCGCGTCTCCACCGGCGTCGAGCACGATTTCGTCGCCTCCGGCTTCGAAAAAGTGTCGAGTGATATGCTCGAGGTCCTCGGCACTTTGGATAGGGACACCCATGATATCCCTTCGAATCCACGCGCTCTCGACTCCACGTTCTGCATCGGTCTGCATCGCTTCTCGAACCAGCGCCAGCGATGGGGCCTCATATCTCTGCGAGATGGTCCACGGGCCGCGTCGGGCGCTGGCCCGCCTCGCGCCGGAATCCGATGCGAAATAGATGGGTCGAACGTCGATCCCGTCGCGAGTCGTTTTCACGAGGCGCTCGGGGTCTCGCCCCTTGAGCGTCGCGGTCGCAAGCTCGTCCCAACGCTCGTCGGGAACGGCGTCGAAAAAGTCACTCAGCGAAATTGTGTCACTCATTTTCAGCTCCAAATGCCCGATTCACAAGGTCGGGCAGTACGTCTCCCGACTTCCCGCGCAGGGTCAGATCGAAATCTCGCGTCAACGGGGTATCCTCGAGATTGATCTCCACGGTCGTCGCACCATTGCGTCGTGCGTCGTGCACGAATCCTGCCGCAGGATAAACCACGCCCGAGGTGCCGATCGCAAGATAGAGATCGCAATCCGCGAGCGCCTCGGCAGCGTCGCGCACGGCATCTTCGGGAAGCGCCTCTCCGAACCAAACGACGCCCGGTCTGAGATACCCACCGGCCTGCGAGCGCGGCGGATAGTCTTCAAAGGGTTCGGGAAGATCGCGAAACGACTCGTGAGTCTTCGTGCATCGCCATGTCGTCAGCGAGCCGTGTAATTCGACGACTCGCTCAGAGCCGGCACGCACGTGTAAACCGTCTACATTCTGGGTCAGCAGGGTCAGCGCCCGTGCTCGGTCCCGAAGTTCGTCTTCGAGCCTGGCGAGCGCGAAATGCCCGGCATTGGGCCCGCACTCGAGCACCGCCATTCGTCTTTCGTCGTACCAACGACTCACGAGTTCGGGGTCGCGTTCGAAGGCCTGAGGCGTAGCGAGCTCCTGCGGGGAGTATTTCGACCAGAGCCCCTCGAGAGCATCTCGAAAGGTCGGAATACCACTCTCGGCACTGACTCCCGCGCCCGTCATCACCACGACATGCATGGCATTGCTGACTTGCTCCGCGATATCTTTGATGGCTTTCGTCATCATGACTCCCTCAATTTCGAGGCGCTCCATTCTCGCACTCGTCGCCGAAAAATGATAGGCGGATCCCTCGCGTGTCCCCTTTCTGGAGCCATCCTGTGAGCAGTCACGACGATGAAAAAGATGGTGAGATCGTCTCTCTCGATTCCTATCGAGCCGACCGTATGATTCAAGATCGCCTCGGCGAAGCATTTGCTTTCGTACCGGGCATCGATGAGCTGATCGCGGGTCTGCTCGACTCGACGCGCGAGCAAGGCGAACTCGGCACCGAAGACCTGATGGACGCCGTGAGGGTGCACGTCGAGGACGAGTTGATTCGCATGCTCGAAGAGGATGAGGACTTTCAGGCTCATTTCATCGAACTCGTTCTCGAATCGGCTCGTGAGGCCGGCGTCGAGATTGATTTCGACGATGCACCAGCCCCCCCTGAAGACCGCCTATCTGCAGAGGAAGAAGCAAGTATTAGTCTCCTGCAGCAGCGTCTCTCCGACTCGGAGCAAGCCCTTTTATACGAGCTTCTCGAGACGGCGGCGATGAGTCCGCTCGACACTGCGCTCGAGACGCTCGACGAAGCCGAACATATCGCGCCCGAATTCTTCGAGTGCGCACTGATCCGCGCCGAAAGACTCGGTCAGGCCGAACAATACGACGCCGCACTCGGCGAAGTTCGGATCGCCGAGGAACGCTGTCCGGGAAGCCCACGCGTTGCCGCCCTCGAGACCAATCTCCTGCTGGCGATCGACGATGTCGATGCTGCACTCGCCAGAGCCGAAGAAGCGCTCGATCGTCACCCATGGCACGGCGATCTGCGCAGAACCCGAGCAGCGGCACGGGTCGCAAAACGCGATTATCAGGGAGCCCTCCTCGATTTCGATCGATTGATCGCGCGCCAGCCAACGGCCGAAGACCTCTTCGAGCGAGGCACGGTCTACATGGCGCTCGAAGACTGGAGTTCGGCGGCCCGTGATTTCGAGACGGTCGCAAGAGAGATGTACGAAGGTCCCGTCGTTCTCACAAACCTGGGAAGCGCACGCGCCCAGCTCGACGAACCACAGGCGGCGATGGATGCCTGGCGTTCGGCGACTGAGCTCGATCCGCTCTACCCGCTTCCATACGCCAAACGAGCGAGTTTGCTCGCATCGCTCGAAGGCGATTTCTACAACGCGGTCGTCGAGGCCATCACGGCGCTCGTCCTCGCCCCCGAGGAATGGCCCTACGAGGAAGAGACGCGGGTCACGCTCGAACTTGCTCGCTCGAAGACCGAAGAGCTCGAAGACGCCAGAGACGAAGATACTCTGCCATGGATTGTCACGAATTTGCTCACCGCGCATGAATTCGAGGCTGCCTATGCCGTGATCGAAGCCATTGCTTCGGAATTCGAAGCGACGTCAGCGAGTATCCTCACGGCCAAAGGCGTTCTGCTGCAGCAATTTGGTGAATTTGACGACGCGATCGCTGTCTTCGAAGAAGCTCTCGAATTCGAGCCCGACGACATCGATATCTTCTATTACCTGGGTTCGGCTCATTTCGCGGCCGGCGAGTTCGGTCAGGCCATCGAGATCCTCGACCGCGCCAGCGCGATTTTCGACGATGCACGAGTCGTATCTCTCTATGGATTCTCGCGCGATGATGTCGACCTCCTGCTCGCACGGGCACTTGGTTCGGCTGGTGAATTCGACGAATCTCTCGAACTGCTCGAAGAGTTGGAAGAGAGGCTCGACGAGGATCCCGCGGTTGCTTTTTTCATGGCTCATTTCCTCGACGAAGCCGGGGATATCGAAGATTCGATTGTCTGGTATACAAAATCCATCGGACGCGATCCGACGAATGCATGGGCCTGGTACAATCGTGCGTGCGAATACGCCCTGACTGGAGAAG
>CAYFTY010000327.1:0-5504 GCA_964346045.1 uncultured Bradymonadales bacterium
GATGCCAGCGTCCTCGGGCTTCCCTACGTCGAACGCTCGCGTGCGCTTGGCAAAAACGAGCTTTACCAGTGGCGGCCCTATCTTCACATGAACGTCTGGCTGCAGCTCGAGACGCGCGGTAAAGTGAATTTCTCGTTTGCTGATTTCCCTGTGATGCCAGTGGGTTACGAGCCGGATCGGATTAAGGGCCATACACGAGGGTTGGAGTGGAGCCCGCACGCCGTCAAGCGGCGTGACTTCGAGCAATTCGACTTTACGCTCATCGGTGCAGCTCCTGAGAAGCACAGGCAACTCGCTTCGAAATTTGGGCTCGAAGCCGTGACGGAAGACCGAACATGGAGACTCTATCGCGCCGATTCACATTAAATTCTTTTAGAATACCAATCCGGTCGAGAGGGTGACCGCCGTCCTGAGCCCGATGGGATCGAGGGATGACTCACCGTATTCGTCTTCGTAGGGTTCTCCGAGGAGGTCGAATTGGACGCCGAGGGCCACGTCGACCTGATCGGTAAGGAAGATCGAAACGCCGCCCTCGAGGTCGATCGTAACCCCTGCCACGTCGAGTGCATCGGGTCCGGTGTCAAAGAATCCTCCTAAGCCGCCGCCGATGTAGGGGCGGATGGCGCGACTTTCATCGACGGGAGAGATCACCAGGTCAATGCCCGGTCGAAAGGTCCAGATCTGGCGGCCGCCGAAGCGTGAAAAGTCGTCCATCTCGACCGTCAGGCTGAGCATGCCGAGCTTTCCTCCGAAACCAGCGCGCAGACCGTAAGTCACGCCCGACTGCGCCTCGTCGTCGTAGGGCTCCAAAAACCGGAAGCTCATCCCCGTGTTCACGCGCACCACGAAACTGGTATCGCTTTCGTCTCCCGCCCACTCGTCATCTTCATAGACCTCGGCATCCGTGTATGTGTACTTGTCGTTGAAGGCCTGCGATTCGGCCTCGCTTGCGGCGACGACGGCCCAGGCGAGCAGGTCTACGAAGAAAAGGGCGGCATCGAGCGAATTGGAGTGGGATGACTCACCATGCGAACGTTTGTAGTGTCGCGTGACCTTTCGCGTCTTTCGGACCTTACGAACATCCGTCGAACGTTCGGACTTTCGGACCTTGCAGGTCTCATGAGGCCCCCGGACCTTTCGAACGCCATCATCGGCGCTCGCCGCCGCTGGTAGAGCGCTCAACCCGAGCACGATGGCGAGTGCCACCGCAGTGGTTTTGAACATCACAGACCTCCCGTGTGCCCGCTTGGACGAGCGGCCGGGATGCGATATTCAAAAAAGACCTCAGTATTTGGATTCGACCATGAAATGGCTCTTCATATTGATTCTCATGATCGCAGGGTGTTCGGACTCGAACGAGCCCGCGCCCGCCGCATCGGCCGATGCCGGCGTCGATACGGGCCTGGATTCGGGGGTGAGCGACACCGGCGAGGACCTGGCGGAATGCACCGGTTTGTTCGGCATTCCCAACGAAAACACCGGCCTCACCCCTGAACAATGCAGCCCGACTTGCGATTGTCTGGATTATACGTTCGAGCCTTTCGACGAGCAGACGATCACAGGCTGGGAAGACGCGGTGCATCTCAATCCTCCCGATGAGATTCTGAGCGATCCTTACGAAGAGCCGGCGCCGGAAGTGGCAGAGGAAGTCTGTGGCGTCGTAGTCGAAGACGGAGGCTATCGAACGCAGACCTACGGAGCTCTCGGACTTGCTGAAAGGGCGCGGGCAACCATCACGCACTTTGGCCCCTGCGGTGCGTGTTCATCGCTCTCCAATCTGGCGGTCTATGCGCGAAATCCGGATCTGACGCAGCCGGTTCGTCAATGCGGGCTCGAGGGGATCACCGAGGGAGCCGAGGCGAATATTCAATGTCTGATGGACATCGGCTTCGATCGCCCCTGCGCCCAGATCTGGTACTACAACACGAAACATACGCGAGAAGAGTGCACCCGTATCTGCTTTGAATTACTCGAAGAGCCGTATCACAACGCCGATGGCACGCTGAATGATTGCTTGCAATGCGACGAGCGCGAGAGTGGCGACGTCTTCAAAGCAATCGCAGGTCGAACCCGCCGAAATACCGGGCTTGCCAGTGCGCTCTGTCGTCCCTGCTCAGAGGTCAGGCCGCTGGCGCACGATTATGGATTCCCGTAGTCGTAGACCCTCGGACGCCCAGATCGCGAGAGTTTCCAGGCACGCCCATATCTCGAGGACATGTCCGAAGCGTCGAGCGCAAAGAGAAATTCGCCGAGAGGCCGGGCGCTCTCGCGTAGTATTCGCGAGCGTTCGTGGAAGAGCCCATCGAGCGTTTCGAACGTCGTCGGATCGATCTCGATTTTGGCCATATTCTCTCGAAATACCGCAAGGTCGTGGTCCTCGCCGACCAGATCAGTCACTTCGTGGCAGAGGTCTCGCGCCGTATTGAAGATACGCGGAAGGTTTTTGCGCAGAATTTTGAGGTGGTAACGATGATACTTCACCCGCTTTCGCCACTCGTGAAATTGATGCACCGTGTCTTTGCGATATGATTTCTTCATTCGCTTTTGCGCCCGGCGATAGGACTTTTCGAGGCCGGGCACGAGGTCTTCAAAGCCGCCCTCGGTCCACTCCCAGGCCGCCATCATCTCTCGACCCCTCGCGACTGTGCGCTGCATGCCTTCGACCACACGGTTGAGCTCCATTTCGCTCGCCATACGGTCGCGCCTCGATGTGAGCGCGTCTCGTACGTCGTCAAAAGCATGGTCGTCGAGCACGTGTTGATACGCGCCCTCGATTACTTCGAGGGTTTCGAGCTGGGCGTGGGCATCGCGGATGTCTGATAGTTCGCGTCCGGCATCGCGAAAGAGAATGTTGAACGGGGTGTAGTCGTCTCGGAGTGCGCCGCGAGCCAGGCGTACCGCCGCCCGAACCTTCTTGAAGCGTTTGCGGATGTCGTGCACGGCCTCGTGGATGTCATCGTCGGTCTCGATCGATTCTTCGACCTTCACCAGTTGGTCTTCGACGACCACGCGAATTCCCTCGGCCGCATCGCAGTCGTTGGGAATGGCATATGCCATGTCTTGCTCCTGGTCTTGCATGACGTCTAGACCCGTTTACGGATTTGGCCAGTCAACTGCGCTTGAAGCGCCAGTACGCTTTGAGGCGCTTGTACATGATCTGCGGCTTTTCGTGGAAGAGCAGCTCACCGATGGGCTTTGCCTCGGCGCGCAGCTGCGTCGATCGCTGGGCAAAGAGTTCTTGAAGGGTTTCCCAGACTTCGGTGTCGATTTCGAGGTCGGACTTCTTGACCATTTCGATGAAGATCTCGAGGTCGTGATCGTCGCCGAGCAACTCGGTCACATCGTGCACCAGACTGATTCTCGGAATGACGAGCTCGGGCACCGTCTTGCGCAGTAGATGCAGGTGATATCGATGGTATTTGGCGTATTTTCGCCACTCGTGAAAATGGTAGGCGTCGTCTTTTTTGTACGCTTTTTTCATGTGCTTTCGCGCACGTTTGTACGACTTTTTGAGCCCCGGCTTGAGGTGTTTGAACTTCTTTTTGTCGAAGTCCCAATCGTCCATCATTTCGCGCGCAAGCGCGATCGTCTGGTGGGCATCATCGACGATGTCGTGGATTTCGAGAGCGACGGTCATGCGGTCCCGGCGGGCGACCAGATCTGCTCGCAGGTCGGTAATCGCAGGCTGGTCGGCGAGCTGGTCGAAATGTTGCACGATCGAGTCGAGGATTTCGATCTGGGCTTGTGCATCTCGGATCAGCGAGAGCGACCGGCTTGCGTCGCGAAAGAGCACGTTGAAGGCGTGGTAGTCGTCGCCGAGCCCGCCGCGGGCAAGTCGCGCCGCAGCGCGGATCTTTCGATAGCGTCTTCGCAACTCCTGGACGGCTTCGTGAATGTCCTCTTCATCTTTGAGCACCTTTTCGGTTTTGCGCAGCTGATCTTCGACCGCGCGCTTTACACCTTTTGCTGCACCCTTCTTCGTCGAAACTACATAGGCCATCGATGGGTCCTCGGTCGCGTTGGACCCTTCATTATGGGGCCCACAAAGGGTTTTGGCGAGTGCCACACTTGACTTCGTATCGCCGATTCTGAAGAGTGAGCGGCCGCTCGGCCAGAGGATATGCGATGAAAGCCTGGATACTCTACGAAAATGACGATTGGATGCCGCCGCTCACCGCGGCTCTCGAAGAAGAGGGCGTCGACTACGAACTTGTCTTCGTCGCAGGCGGAGTCATACCGCTCGACCGAGAACCTGCGCGCGGCGTGTACATCAACCGCATGTCGCCTTCATCCCATACGCGTGGCCATCAGGGTGGCGTCCAATTCGCGCGCGAATATCTGACCTACCTCGAATCTCACGGGCGTCGTGTCATCAACGGCTCGAGAGCGTTCGAGCTCGAGGTGTCGAAGGTCAAACAAGAGATTGCCCTGCAGAAGCACGGAATCCGATCGCCTCGTACGCTCGGTGTCGTTGGACGCGACGAACTCATCAAGGCGGCGAAGTCTTTCCCGACGCCGTTCATCACCAAGCATAACCAGGGTGGCAAAGGTCTCGGAATCTCTCTCTACAAAACGCGCGAGGGATTCGACGACTTTGTCGAGAGCGGTCAGCTCGAAGACGATCCGGGCGGCATCTTTCTGTTGCAGGAGTACATCGAGCCGCCCGAGCCCTTCATTACGCGCGTCGAGATCGTCGACGGTGAGCTTCAATACGCCATCAAATCCAATACTTCAGAGGGTTTTCAACTCTGCCCGGCACAAGCCTGCCAGGTGGGTGACGAGTTCTGCCCCGTCGGAGAAGACTCGAAGTTTGCGCTGCGCGCCGACTTCACGGCCGATGATCCTCTGGTCGGCCAGCTCGTCGAATTGATGGAAGATTATGAAATCGATGTCGCAGGCATCGAATTCGTCGAAGATTCCAATGGAACGCGCTACGTGTATGACATCAACGGCACGACGAATTACAACCCCGAGATCGAGGCCAGCCACCAAAATTCGGGAATGCGTTCGATCGCACGGCTGGTAAAACGGGAACTCGAAAACGCATGAAATATCTGTCCCTGATTACTCAGAGCCCAGACGTGCTCGTCGTCTCGGTGTAGAATCGCTTTCCCGGAATCTCCCTCGAGTGTTCCGGTTTCGGCCAGTCGAGGTGCCACTGATTGAAACCGGACATGCGTGCGCTTGAGTCTGGAAGATGGCAAAATGATCCAGTTCGAGCCTACGAAAGAGGCGCAGCTGCCGTTTGTGCGCGAAGCACTGCTCGATGTTCGACGGGCCCACGAGTCCGAAAATCAACGAAAGCCACACCGGCGATGAGGGGCCACAGAACTTCGCGGACACAATCACGCTGATGCCGGGAGCCGAGTACAACATGACGAGCGGCGTCGGAGTTTTTGCGACGACCCGTGTCGATCCAGCGCAGGCGGACGGTGTTTGTCACGGAGACTTGCGGTTCACGTTTGCTTCTCCGTGAGGTCGCTCCCCCGAATTCGCGTGAGCAC
>CAYFTY010000328.1:0-5502 GCA_964346045.1 uncultured Bradymonadales bacterium
ACGAGCTCGGCTTCGACGTCGCGCTGCACCAGCTCGAACCCCGAAAGCAAATCAGCCGTAGCGGGTGCGGGCACAGGGATCGTGCCGTGCGCGGTGTCGATGCTTCCGCGTCCGGTCGGGATCGCGCCGAACGACCAGCGCGCCTGAGTGTGTTCGAGAATGTAGGCCGCGCTGCAAAAGTCGAGGATCGAATCGACCGCTCCCACCTCATGAAAATGAACCTTCTCGAGCGGAATGTCGTGCACCTTGGCCTCCGAGCGGCCAAGCGTCTGAAACATCTCGGTCGCCCGCGCCTTGACCCGATCTTCGAGACCGCTCTCGGCGATCATCTTCTCGATCGTTGAAAGATGCCGATGATCGCTTTCTGCCTCGGGTTCCCAACCTTCGAATTGAATGTGTGTTCCGCTCAACGCTCCACGCCGTACCTTTTCGCGCACGATGCGAATGCCCTTGCCGAGCCCGAGTGTGCGCAGGTTTTTTTCGAGGTCTTCGACATCGATGAGCTGAGCGTCGAGCGCAGCGGCCAGGAACATATCCCCGGCCAGTCCGCCGATCAGGTCGAGATGAATATGCATACTTTTCTCGGGTTCAGAGGAATGTTGTCGTTGCCTGCATGTTATGCCATTGGATTAGGCGCCCCGTTGCTGTACACTAAAGGCGCCTTAACGGCTAGGCGTGTGACTGCCGTGCTCGTGCGGAGCTGAACTTTTGATCCCCGTACGTATATAAAAGGGAGCTGTCACTGACATCACTAGGTCATGCCTCTTGTGTTCCAAGAGCGAAGGTCGACGGACGTCATTCACGGCGCCCACCTGGTAAATCCAGGGATTGAACAACGCTACCAACAACGACACCATGTGGTTCACGCCTTATCAGGGTGGCTCTTCGGAGCCACCCTGACCTTATTTTATGCGATCCTTGTTGGAGGAAAACACCCGTGAGGGCCAGTGCTGCAGAAGACGAGGACGAATGTCCGACGATGCTCGTCTTAGAACGCCAGGCGAAAGCCGACGCCCAGATCCCAGAAATATCCGTTGGTATTGACTCCGCCGAGGGCTAACTGCTCGCGATCCCAGGGATCGTCGGCGCCAAAGGCATCCTCATCGAACTCGAGCTCATCGAACTCGCCTTCGGTCTGGAATTGATACCCCCATTGACCAACCAGCGAAATTCGCAAAGGAAGACCCGCGATCGCTCCGACATCCCAGCCAGCCTCGGCGGCGAGCGAGCCCTGAACGACCAGATCATGGGCGAAATCCGACATATCCGGCTGATTCCCGATTCGAGCATCGAGCGACTGCAGCGAATAGCCCGCGCCGAGCCGGACGGCCGGACGTAAAAATCCGAAAAATTCTCGGCCGTAATCGCCCAGCGCCATGAAGCGATGTCGTCGCCAGTCGAGCTCCACCGCGCCTCCAAAGCGATCCATGAATTCGGCCTCGGGGAGATTCACTTCGTAGACGAAGAAGGCTCGCAGCCCCGGCACGAATTCGGCGAGGTCATAGCCGATTCCGAGTTGATAGAGGCCGATAGTGTCATCGTCGTTGAGCGCGTCGAATGAATCATCCTCTGCGTAGGTACTGCCGATGCGAAGGTCGACGAGCAATCCAGAAGCGTTTTCCTGCGCGCTCGCCGAGCTCGAATAAGCCATGATCAGCGCGCAGAACATCCATATGCATCCAAGGTTCAGTCGTCTCATTTCAAAGCTCCTGCGCAAAGAGATCGCGAATAAATACATTCGGGTAAAAGCGCGCATTCTGAGGGCGCGGGTCATTGGCATCGAGAATCGTGAAATCACCGGTCTGCGAAGCGTGCTGGACGACGATCAGGCCCTCGTCTTCATCGAGAGCGACGTGGCTTCCAACCTCGGGGAGATCGAAATTCGTCGGATGCCCGTCTGTCGCAAAGATCGTGATATTGGGCAGCGTCTGGAAGATCGCGTAGGCAAAGGTCCCGTCGAAGATCACCTCGCGCAATCCGCCGCCCTGAATCGGAACATCGTTATTCTTCGCCAGATTCAGCAGCGAAAAGCCTGCGTTCGCGCCTGGGTGGTACACGATCGCCTGGTCGCTCTTCACCGACGAGAGTTCGATCCGCTCGGGACGTTGTTCGAGCCGAATCGCCTCGACGCTGCGACCGAGCGTAGGCTCTTCGCCGTCGATGGAGATCGTCTCGGGTCGAATCACAGACACGATCTCCGAGCTCGGTGAGTACGCGAGAACACGAGACTCTTCGCGAGGCTCGCCGTTTTCTTCGACCACCGTATTGTAAACCAGAAGGTCGGCCGCCGGCGCGTTCGAGGGTAGCTCGAAGGTCGCCGAAACGTTGGATACGACGTCGACGATCGTCATCTCGGGGCGCACCTGGCTAAGTGCTACGAGTCGCGTCCCCTGCGGGACATCGACGAGCGCGATGCGCGAGGGGGTGCCCAGAGTGAGTACATCGGTCGAGAGCGAGAGTTTGCGATTCGCTCCCTCAGCCGCCATGCGAATCGTGACGCGTGAGACGTCGTTGAGATCGACCGAGCGCACGTAGAGATTCACCTCATCCTCGCGGCTCAGGTCGAAGAGCGCCTGCCGTGGAATGCGCTGACGTTGTGCTTCTGAGGTCGTCAGCGGAATCTCTCGTAGACGGTCTTCGTCGTTGTCTGCGAGCAGGTCGAAGACCGTGATTTCGTTGTTGGCGAGCACGGCCATCATTCGCTGTGGCTCACCATCGAGCGAGAAGGGCGGCGCGAAAACAAACGAATTTGCGCGCGTCGACAGCGTCACGAAATAGGTCTGCGGTGGATCGGTGCGCAGGTCGACGATGCCGACCTCGTTGAGATTCCGCGCGACGATATTATCTTCACCCAGCCCCGAAAAGCTGAGCACGACAAACTCGCCCTCGGGATCGACCGCGATCCGATCGTAGGCCGCCTGAAGCTCGACGACCTGAGGATCCTCGGGCGAGTCGGCATCATAGATACGCAGCGACTCATCGCCCTCATCCACGACGTAGAGCTGGCTGCCATCGGCCGAGGCTTCGACGACGCCCGGCTCCTGACCGAGCGGCACGTCCTGGATATCCAGCTCGACGTCCTGCCCCGAGCGTCGTGGATCGACGACGAAAAGCCTGTTCTGGGTTCGCTCAGCGTAGGCAATTCGATCGCCTAATAACACCGGGCTCGTTACGTCGAGCGGCTCATTCCAACGCTCGGATGTCTCCTCGCCACAGCCAGCTGCCAGGGTCATCCACACGGCCAGGCCTGCCGCCACTACAATCTGTCTCGAAATTCGCATGAGAATCCCCTTTTCAATCAATGCCTGCATTCAGTTGATAGCCAGTAATGGTCTGTCGTCGGTCTTCGTCTTCGACATCCACGAGCGTGAGTCGACCTTGCGGGTGGCGTTGGCTCACAAAAACGCGCCCGGCCCCCGGGATCGTTCCAATTTCTTCGGGCGGGCTGGCGACGTCGAAATCATCGGTGACGAAGCTCGATAGGTCTGAGGTCAATACGAGTCCCGGCCGATTTTGATTCGGTCCGAGCCCCCCAAAGAGCATGTAGAGACGTCGAGTCCCTTCGTTTTCGTAGATGGTCGCCGGGCCCGGTTCGAACTCGGTCAACACGAGGCGGTTCGCCGCACTCTTGACGTCGAGGAGCGAGATCCCCCAGCTCTGCGCAATATACCCGGGGTCGGCGGGTGTGAGCATCGGATCGAACGACTCGGTCTCGCGTCGATGATAGATTACGAAGGCCTCACCTTCGGGTCCCGGTACCGCAAAGAAAATCGGTTTTTCGAAGAGCACACCTCGCAGCTCAGACGAACTGATATTCAGCAGCACGGCTCGCGTGTCGGTGATCCGGTAGAGGATCGCCGTCGTGCCTGCATCGTCGACTTCACCAAATCGAAGGCCCTCGATCGGAATCTCGAGCCATTCGAGGCCCTCACCCTCGAACGGAATGAAGTCATCGCCCATCCCCATGTCTTCGGGCCCCATGTCGGCCGAGCCGGAATCGACGCCCATTTCGGCGGACCCATTCGACATGTCCGAGACGGCCATATCTGCCATGCCTGCATCGGCTGTGCCCATGTCGGCCGAGCCCATATCCGTGCTCGCACCCATGTCGACCGAGCCCATGTCCGTGTCCATCCCCATATCGGGCATGACCGGCGGCATCATCTGGCTGGCCTCGGCTGCATTTCGAATTCCCTCGGGAAAGGTCGCGATCAAAACCAGGGATTGGTCGCCGAGGTTGACCATCAGACGGTCGTCACCGACCAGGTCGATGTCAGAGGGCTGCGTCGGAAACTCGACGACGCTGTACTCGCGGGTCTCGACCTCGAGCTGTACCAATGTCGTCCCTCCCGCGGCCCGCGTGAATATATAGGCGCCGTCCGGCGATACAATCGTCTCGAGTGACGTCCTTGGAACCGCTGCGAACTCACTCGTCGGCGCATAGGCAATCGGCGGGCTGATCTGATCACCATCGACTTCGGCAGGGCGAATAACGCTCACGCCATCTTCGGTGAGCACAAAGACCTGGTCGCCTGCTTCGTCGTAGCGGACGTCGCGGATATGAAAGCCTACCGAGATCTGAAAAGCTCCATCGTCTCGCAATAGAGTAACCGCCGCGAGGTCGATCCGACCGCTGAATCGCTCTTCTTGAGAGAGTTCGTTCGGATCGACCCATGCGACGGCTGAGCGCCCCAGTGGCCCCGACACCAGGCGATTGGTGGACCGCAATACCTTGTAGGTAGACTGCGATTCGTCGGGAGCAATCACTGAGACACTCTCGCTGCCTTCGTTCAGAACGAAGACGCGCGATTCTTCGGTGGACTCTGCGGTGGGTCCAGCGACGATCGTCGGCCGGAAGCCCACCGGGAGAGTGCGCACAATCAAGGTGTCGCTGTCGACGACGGCGACCGTATTCAACGATTCGTTCGCGATGAACACGTCATTGCCGATGACGGTCGGTCGCGCAAATTCGAATTCTTGCTCGGGAGTCTGGCCCCCGTTATTGCCATCGTTCGAGTTGTTGGTGTTATTCGCCGTGTTATTGACGTTATTGAATGAGTCGTTCGGGGTCTTACTCACATCCGATGCACTATCTTCGGCACACGCAGTCGCGGCCATCAAGAAGAGAATGCCAATCCATTTCGTGTGCTCACGGGTTCTCGTATCCATCAGTCAATCTCCGCGTTGAGCTCATAGCCACTGATCGTACGCTGCTCACCAGTTTCGATGTCGAAAAAGGTGATACGTCCTTGTTCGGCCTCCTGCGATACGAAGACCTGCCCCGAGACGCGACCGATCTGACGCGGCTCGCGCGGAAGATCGATCACATCGGTCCGGAAACTCGGCAATTCCAGTCGCATCACCCCTTCATTTCCCTGACCGTCGAGCAAGACGAATACGACGCTCGCGCCGGCTTCTTCTTTTTCGGCCACGAGGATATCCACCGGCTCGCCTTGCAAGCTTTCAACTACCTCACAGGTTCTATCCAGAGCCGCCAAGTAT
>CAYFTY010000329.1:0-5498 GCA_964346045.1 uncultured Bradymonadales bacterium
TCTCGTCTGCGACGATGATTATCATACCTTCATTGGTACCGGTGGCGGCCGCGGCGTCTGGGGGCCGATCGAAGACATGCTTCGATGCGACAAAGTCCCCGAGCCACTGCGAACGAGTTTCACCGGGACCGTCTTTGAACTCGACGAATTCGAATGCTACTGCTTGCCAGGTACGCAGTGAAGATTCGAATCTGATCACCCGTAAAACAGACCGCCGATGAACGACTTCCAGGCCGCCATTCGCCAGGGTATCCCCGATTCTATTCCTCCGATGCCGCCGGACGACCCCGAGGTCGACCACGCGCCAAAGCGAAAAGACGTATTGAATCGAGACGACAAGAAGCTCGCTCTCGAAAACGCACTGCGCTATTTCCCGGCTGCCTGGCATGCTGAACTCGCGCCCGAATTTGCCCGAGAACTTCGAGAGGATGGTCGAATCTACATGCGTCGATTTCGGCCGACCTATGAGATGCGCGCCCGACCTATCGACGAGTACCCCGCGCGCTCGAAACAGGCGGCGGCCATCATGCTGATGATCCAGAATAATCTGGACAAAGCGGTCGCGCAGCATCCACATGAGCTGATTACCTACGGCGGCAACGGCACCGTATTTCAGAACTGGGCTCAATACCTGCTGACGATGCAATACCTCAGCAAGATGTCCGATGAGCAGACACTTGCCCTCTATTCGGGACATCCGATGGGGCTCTTCCCTTCGAGCCCGGATGCACCCCGAGTGGTCGTCACTAACGGTATGGTGATTCCCAACTATTCGGGACGTGAGGATTACGATCGTATGGCGGCGCTCGGCGTTACCTCGTTCGGGCAGATGACCGCTGGAAGTTTCATGTACATCGGGCCGCAGGGCATCGTACATGGAACCACGCTGACCCTTTTGAATGCGGGACGAAAGTACCTCGGGCTCGAGCCCGGTGAGGACCTTGGTGGCAAGGTCTACGTGACGTCCGGCCTGGGCGGCATGAGCGGTGCGCAGGCCAAGGCGGCGGTGATCGCCGGAGCGGTGGGTATCATCGCCGAGATCAATCCGAAGGCGCTGAAGAAGCGACACGCCCAGGGTTGGCTCATGGAGTACGAGTCGGACCTCGACAAGCTTCTGAATCGGGTCGAAGAGGCTTGCGCCCGTCGCGAAGCTCTATCGATCGGGTATCTCGGAAACGTGGTCGACCTTTGGGAGCGCCTCGTCGAGGCGGATCTTCCGATTCATCTGGGTAGCGATCAGACATCTCTCCACGTGCCGTACTCGGGTGGGTACTACCCGGCCGGACTCTCGATCGAAGAGTCTCAGCGCATGATGACGCAGGATCCCGTGGGATTTCGAGAGCAAGTTCAGAGTTCGCTGTGCCGTCAGGTCGCCGCGATCCATACGCTCTCGGAGCGCGGCATGTTCTTCTGGGACTACGGAAATGCGTTTTTGCTCGAGGCGTCTCGCGCCGGGGCGCCCGGTCTGGTCGAAGAGGACGGTTCGTTCGCATATCCGTCGTACGTCGAGGACATCATGGGTCCGATGTGTTTCGACTATGGATTCGGACCCTTTCGGTGGGTCTGCACCTCTGGCGATCCGCGCGATCTTCAACGGACCGACGCGATCGCCGCGGACGTGCTCGCCGACATGGCCGAGACCGCGACCGAGCACAATCGGCAGCAGATCCTGGACAATCTGAAGTGGATTCGCGAGGCCGAAGACTATCAGATGGTCGTCGGCTCGCAGGCGCGTATTCTGTACGCTGACCGCGGCGGTCGCAGCGGAATTGCACAGGCATTCAACGATGCCATCGCGGCAGGCGAGCTCAGCGCGCCGGTCGTCCTGGGCCGAGATCACCACGATGTATCGGGCACCGATTCGCCGTTTCGAGAGACCGCGAATATCTACGATGGTTCGCGCTTCACAGCAGACATGGCGGTCCATAACGTCATCGGCGATTCGTTCCGCGGTGCAACCTGGGTGTCGATCCACAACGGCGGCGGAGTCGGCTGGGGCGAAGTGATCAACGGAGGCTTCGGGCTCGTACTCGATGGCTCACCCGAGGCTGCACGTCGCGCCGCATCGATGCTCGACTGGGACGTCTGCAATGGGGTTGCGCGCCGCGCATGGGCGCGTAACGAGGGCGCGCGCCGCGCGATTCAGGAAGCGATGGACCGAGTTGAGGGGCTCGAGGTGACTCTGCCGTCCCTCGCCGACGAAACGGTGGTCGAGAGGGCCTTCGACGAATGAAAACAGATGCGAACTAGACGAATCCTTCGGAGGGACTACTCTCGAAGCGATGCATTTCGTAACCCTTTTGTCCTATTAGGTCACCATGGAATGGGAAGTTTTCAGAGACCTGGGGTTGGCACTCGGCCTTGGTTTCCTGGTGGGAGTGCAGCGCGAACGGGCTGAGACGTACCTGGCAGGTGTTCGCACCTTCTCGATGATCTCGCTCTTCGGCGCCCTCGTTGCTCTTCTGGCGAAGAACTTCGAATCGGTCTGGATGCTGGCGGTCGGCCTGATGGTTGTGATCGCGCTCTTCTGGTTGGGAATTCGAAGCCACGGTGTGGATAAAAAATCAGACCCGGGCGTCACGACCGAATTTGCAGCCGTCATCATGTACACGGTGGGCGCGATGATGGTCTACGGCTACCAGCCGCACGGGATCGCCGTCTCGGGGATCGTTGCGTTGCTTCTGCACTGGAAGACCCCACTGCATCGATTCGTCGACCGACTCGATCGGGATGATCTCAATGCCGTTGTGAGGTTAGTCATCGTCGGGATGGTGATCTTACCTGTGCTTCCCAACGAAACCTACGGACCCTTCAATGTACTGAATCCCTTCGAGATCTGGTTGATGGTCGTCTTGATCGTCGGCATGAGCGTCGCGGCATACGTGGTTCGACGGATGCTTGGGTCCGAGGTGAGCACGCTCGTCGGGGGTGTTCTCGGAGGAATGATCTCGAGCACTGCGACCTCGATCAGTTTCAGTCGCCGGACCAAAGACAATCCCGGAGAGTCACCGAATTCGGCGATGGTAATCATGGTGGCTTCGACTGTGGTGTTCGGGCGAGTCATCGTCGAGGTTGCGATCGTGGCACCGCAGGTGCTCATCGAGATCGCTCCGCCGCTTTCCGTCGTCGCCGGGTTGGCTCTCGCGATCTGCGTGGCGCAGTATTTTTATTCGCGCGATGATTTCGAGGAAGCCGAGGCCCAGAAGGCCGATGCAAACCTCAAGTCTGCCGTTGTTTTCGGATTGCTCTACGCAGCCGTTCTCTTTGGTGTGGCGGCGGCGGAAGAATACTTCGGAGACTCCGGCATGTATATCGTGGCCGGGCTTTCGGGCCTGACCGACCTCGACGCGATTACGCTCTCGACCTCACAACTCATGGGCGATGGGCGTATCTCGACGGACGTTGGCTGGCGCCTGATCATGATCGGCTACCTTGCGAATCTGCTCTTCAAGGGAATCGCGGTCGGATTTCTTGGCAGCCGCCAGGTATTTGTCCGCGTCGCGCTTGTATTTGGAGCAACCACCGTGGGCGGTGTGGCCATCATGTTGTTCTGGCCATGAGCGCCGCGCCGGCGCTCCGGTGTCAGCGCTCGAGTTTCGAGCGTATCCGCGAGAACGCGAATTCGAGTTCGGGTGGACTCGTTACGAATCCGGCCACGAGCACGATTACGCCGAAGGTAGCTGCTGATGCAGCGAAAGAGAGCGCCGCGCCAACAAATGAGTCGAGCCCGAGCGCGTCGCTCGTCAGCCGGCTCACCCACCAGGCTGCGCCGCCAGAAAGGGCGCCGAGGAGCGTGCCGCGGACAAGTCCGCTCACGATGGGGGTCAGCGGCAGGGAGCCCTTACGCCATCGATACACCAGGACGGTAGCGATAGCATTCATCGACATCCCGATCGTCGATGCAATCGCCAGCCCGAGCACGCCCGTCGACTCGTGAAGAATCCAGTAGAAGGGCACCGATGCGGCGACGACCAGGGTGCCGATCACCATGGGCGTCAGTGTGTCTTCTCGGGCGTAGAAACCACGAACCGCCATGGTCTGTGCCGCCCATGCCGGCAAACCAATGGCAAAGAAAACCAGGAGCGTCGCTGTCATGTCCGCGTCGCTCGCAGCGAATTCACCACGCCGAAAGATCCCGTAGACCAGGGGCGAGGCGACCGCCATCAAGCCGCCGGCCGCCACGCACGCGAGGAAGCCCACGCGTTGCAGACTGCGAGCGAGCATCTCGCCCATCTCGTCGAGCTTTTCTTCATGGAAGAGCCGCGTCAGATAAGGAAGCGCTGCCTGTCCTGCGGCCTGACCGATGATCGCGAATGCAACCAGCATCAATTTGCGGCCATTATTCAGCCAGGTAATGGCGCCTTCGGTCTCGGAGCCGAAATAGCGAAGCAACCACTCGTCGACGGTCACCAGACTCACGCCGAGCATCAGGGGTAGCGTCAGCCAGATGAACTTCTTGAAGCCTGGGTCGAGTGGGGCGATCAACGGCTGATATCGAATCTCGCGCCGGGCGGCAAAGAGCGGAAGCCCCAGCGGCCCCAGAAACGCTCCGACAATCACGCCGATCGCAAAGCCGCGGATGCCGAAGTAGGGCTCGAGAAGTACGCCGCCCAGAATGATGCAGAGGTTGTAGATGAGCGGGGCGATGGCGCTTGGCCAGAAGACTTCGCGCACGAAGAGTGTCGCTGAGATCAGCCCGCCCAGATAAAAGGCGAGCTGCGCCGGGATCACGATCCGCGTCATCTCGACCGCCAGCGCGATCTGTTCGGGGTCGTCAAAGCCCGGGAACAACACAGGTATCAGATAGGGCGTGAGCAGCTCGAAAACGATCACCGCCAACACGAGCAGGCCGCCCATCGTCGTTGCGATATTCGAGAAAAGTCGCCAGCCACCCTCCTCGTCGCCGCGGGTGACATACGAGCTGAAGAGCGGGATGAACGTGATGGAGAGCGTGCCGCCCGCCAGAAAATAGCTCATCAGATCGGGGAGCGTGAACGCCGCGTAATACGCATCGGTCGCCTCGCTCGCCCCGTGTAGATACGCGATCACCGCTTCGCGCAGAAATCCCAGGATGCGGCTCAGAAGGATCGACACCGAGAGGATCAGGGCTGCAATCCCCATCCGCTGGCCCATCGATTTTTGGCCGGGCTCGTCTCGAGCCTGATGCTCATCACTCACGAGTTCTCCGAATCCATGGATTCTCGCTCCCTCCTTGGTACCGCAGACCACGGACCAACGCGAATTTATGGGACGTGAAGGTGCGCCATCTACCAACGGCGAACGTGCTCGGTTTTATTCAGAGGCGCATTACGACGCCATACGTAGCCAGCGCTGTGACCGGAATCTCGACTGAAATATGCGTGTAGGTGCTGACCCGCGTGCGCACGTAGGCACCGACATGGTCAGTGATGCCGATGACCCACTCGAAATCCAGATAGATTACCAGTCCGTTATTCTCGACGTAGCGGTCATCCGTGAAGACGTCATACGCAACACCG
>CAYFTY010000330.1:0-5486 GCA_964346045.1 uncultured Bradymonadales bacterium
TCCCGATTTCCAGGTACTCGGGACGCTCGGCGAGGGAGGAATGGGGCTGGTTCGTCTGGCTCGTCAGATACCTCTGGACCGCGACGTCGCCGTAAAGACTCTGCTCAGACTCGACGACGAAGCGCGGACTTCACTTCTCAAAGAAGCGTACGTCACCGGCCACCTCGAACACCCGAATATCGTGCCGATCTACACGCTGGGTCGCGATGCTGAGGGCGCGCCCATCATCATCATGAAGCGCATCGAAGGCACCTCATGGCTGAGCCTCTTGCGAGAACGCAAGGATCCACACCAGGATCTCGAGCGTCATCTGGAGATTCTGCTTCAGGTCTCGAATGCGCTGCGCTTTGCCCACGCTCGCGGCGTGGTTCATCGCGATATCAAGCCTGAAAATGTGATGATTGGGAATTTTGGTGAGGTCTACCTTCTCGACTGGGGCATCGCGATCTCCCTGAAAGAGTCGCGGACTCTGCCGGGACGCGAGCAAGCGCAAGGCGTCGCAGGGACGCCGGCTTACATGGCGCCCGAGATGACGCGCGACGATGCGGCCGAGGTCGATTTCAGAACGGATATTTATCTGCTCGGGTCGACGCTCCATGAGGTGCTCACCGGCAGGACGCGCCACGAAGGCGATTCGCTCTTTGACATGATGTATTCAGCCTTTCGCTCGGATCCCTACGACTATGCCGAGGAGATTCCCGAAGAACTCGGTGAGATTGCCAATCGAGCCTGCGCGGCCAGGCCCGAAGACCGCTATGAGTCGGTCGAAGCATTTCGGAGTGATCTGCACGACTATCTCGACCACCGCGAATCGCTCGAAGTGGCGCGAGAGGCCGACGAGAGGCTCAGTGGACTGCGCGCTGAAATCGAGGCCGAAGAACGAGATGATGCTCGCGTTCATGACCTTTTCGGCGAGTGTCGTTTTGGGTTCGAACAGTCGCTGAGGATGTGGCCCCAAAACGAGCTCGCGACCCGGGGTCGCGCGCACGGACTGAGACTCATGACGCGCTACTATATCGACGAGAAAAACCTTGCCGCCGCGCGTTCGGTCTTCACGGATCTGGACGAAGAGTCGCCAGAACTCGAAAAGGCCCTCGACGAGCTCGAAAAGGAGCTCGGAGCACGCCGTGAGGAAATCCAGCAGCTCGAGCAGTTTGCACGCGAAAGCGACCTGCGGACTGCAGCCACCTCGCGCAGCATCATTGCGGTTTTGCTCGGAATCTTATGGTTTGGGACGGCGCTCTCGGGTGCTCTGACTCAGGCCCCTCTATCGGCGCCGAACGATGTTCTGATCGAAAATCACTTCAAGTTCATTCTGCGTACGGTCGGTATCGCGGTCGTCGTGATCTTTCTCTTTCGAAAGAAGGTGTTTCGCAACCGAGCGAATCGTCGATTGATGTACATGCTGATGGCCATGCTGTTGATGATGTTCATGATGCGCCTGAGTTTCGTGCTTCTGGGAGACGTCGACATCACGACTGCGCGTGTCGCCGAGACAATGATCTATGCATTTGCTGTGATCGCCGTGGCTCTGGTTTCGCATCTTCGAATTATCTGGCTTTCGATCTTCTACCTCAGTGCTGCACTCTTGGGAGCACTTCTCCCCGAGTATCATCTCTATTTCGTAGCTGCGGCCAATCTGCTGACATTCCTCGGGTTCGCCTGGTTCTGGCACCCCAGCCGTATGGATCGCGAAGCTCAGGCCTCTTGATCCCGCTCGGCCACCGCCTTTTTGAAGCCGACGTCTTCGCAGCGTTTCTTGAAGGCGACGCCCTCGGGGGTGTGGCGCGCAATACCGTCGAAAATATTCGCAAAGACCTGGGTCGTTTCGAGGCCCCGATTGCTCCAGCTCTGATTGATGAGCATCTTGTGCATCTGCAGCTGATTCAGTGGAACCGATGAAATACGTGCCGCGAGTTGGTCGACGGCTTCGTCGAGTTTTTCGGCTGCGACCGCTTCACCGATCAATCCCATCTCGACCGCTTCTTTCCCCGAGATGAGGTCGCCTGTGAAGAGCATCCTCTTGGCCTTTTCGGGGCCCAGTCGATAGACCCACATGGCCGTCGTCGGGCAACCCCAGACGCGAGCCGGCGGATAACCGATGCGCGCGTCTTCGGCCATCACGACGAGATCGCAGCAGAGTGCGATGTCGCTGCCGCCGGCGACCGCGGCACCGTGCACTTTGGCGATTGTCGGTTTGTAGGCGCGAAAGAGGCTCATGTAGCACTGCGTGAATTCGTTCATCAGCCGATAATCCAGCATCGGATCCCACGGCATCTCCTGCGAGCCAGGCACGGGTCGGGGCGATTCGGCAAAAATCGCCAGGTCGTAGCCACCGCAGAATCCCTTGCCTGCTCCCTGCAAGATGATGCAGTGCACCGAATCGTCGTGATTGGCTCGCTCTACGGCATCCCGCAGAGCAAACGGTAGTTCTTCATTGATGGCGTTGAGCTGCTCGGGGCGATTCAGGGTCAGATAGGCGACTCGATTCTTCGTTTCGTAGAGCACGAGATCTTCAGTCATGGCGGTTCCGTGATGAAAGTCGAAAGATGAGATATTCGTTCGAGAACATTGGTTTACGGGATCGGGTGGCACCGAATGGCGAAAAAAAGTTCAACTTTTTTCGCAACGAAAGCGTTCTGCGGCCGAAAACCTATATGTGGGGTTTACTGGTGAGGCACCATGAAAATCAACGACAACAAGCAGACGAAGGCGGCTCGCGATGTGTCTGAAAAGCGTGCCGATAGAAAGGACGGCGAAAAGAAATCGGATGGTCCATCCTTCAAGGAGCTTTTGAAGAAAGGGGAAGAAGGGGGCAGGCACAGAGAAGTAGCCGAGAAGAAGGGACGAAGCGAAGCGCGCAAAGCGATGCCTGAGGCCGCCGGTGAGCTCGAGTCGAAGGATGCGAGAAAAGCGAGCTCGAATGCGCTCGATGCAGGGAAGCGAGAGAAGATGACGCTCGGCGAGGGGGATGGATTACGTCGGCCGGCTAAAGAGAAATACATGCATTCAGAAAGCCGCGCGGGATCGACCGCGGCCGGTCATGACCGGGCGTTCGAAGATGCGGAACTATCCCCGGATGACCGACGGGCGCTCATGCAAGGCGGGATCCCCGGTGTTGCGCCACCAACCGAAGGACAAGATGTTGCTCAGGTCAAGCAGGCGCAGCCCCTGGCGCCTTCCCAATCACGCCATGAAGTCACCGAGAAGATCCTAGCGACCATCGTCAGCGAGGGATACGTCACCGAAGATGTGAAAGGACGCAAGGTCGTAATGATGCAGGTCGACGTACCGGGTCGAGGTACGGTAAATATGCGTCTGTGGCGTCGCAGCAGCGGCGTCGAATTGAGAATGCGAGCTGACGATCCACAGCTCGCCAGCGAAATACGCCGCAATCGCGGGCGGCTCGAAGCAGGCGCACGCGATCGAGGTATCCATTTCAGCAAGGTTGAGGTCGTGGGGTGAGCTCCAGGGTGCGACAATTTCCGTTTCACGAACTCGAGACCGTCACTCGCAAGGACGTCGAACGTGCCAATCGCGCCCTGCGGATGGTGAAGGGATTCGACCACTCAGAACTCGCGGCCCAGATTTCGCAGCGCCTCAGCGAGACCCTCGGACGCACCCGAGTTCAAATCGATTTTGTCGCCTCGACCGTGCATTCGTCGCCCCCGGCAACCGATCTGATGGCCTGGCGTGCGTTTCTGCATCATCCGGCTGGCGGCACGCGCGCCCTCGCCGTGCTCGATTCGAGTCTCGCCGACGACTGGTTGCGTTGGGCGCTCGAAGATGATGAAGTGCGCCTCGGCGCGCCCCTGAATCCGTATGATTGGGGAGCGATCTCGTACGTGGGCCTCGAGATCATGCAGCTCCTTGGGCGTCGAAAGGCGGCGCCCTTGATGCTCGATACCACGCCTCCGCTCGAGGCCGCTGTCGAGCGCTTTTTCTCGCGTAATCGCGCGCTGCACGAGTTTTGCTGGATCATCAGCGACCGCCGCGGCGCTGGATGGTTTCGCCTCTATATGCCGCCACGCTGGATCGATACTTACACAGACGCATGCGACGACCCGGATGCGAGGCTGAGAGCATGGATCGAGAGGCCTGCCATTCGAGATATACGGCTCGAATTCGATGCCATCGTTGCGCATCGGCGGGTCGCACGTCGCGAGGTCGACGCGCTCGAAAGAGGTGACATCATCTTTGCCGCACACCATGCCCTTCGAGACGTAGACCTCGAGCAGACGCCCATGGCACAGGGTGTCCTACGCCATCGAGGACATCGATTTGCAGGCTACATCTGCGCTCGAGATAGATGGACTTTCGAGATTGAAGAGATCGCAACCCAAAACGACGAGAGCGGTATGTCAGAAGAGAACGCCGAAGCCACCCGCGAAGAGCTATTGGCCTCGTCTGAGGCAACTGAATCGCTGAATATTTCGGCGCTGCAAAATGCCCGAGTCGATGTCGATATCCGCGTGGGAAGCACCGACATGAGCGTTGCCCAACTCGCACGAATCCAGACGGGAGAAATCCTCGAGTTGGACCGCAAAGTCGGCGATCTTGTGGACATCCTCGTCGACGGGCAGGTTCACGGTCAGGGCGAATTGGTCAACGTCGAGGGTGCGCTAGGTGTGCGCGTCACATCGTTGGCTCGTTGACATCCTACGGGGTCACCGGGTCGAGCTGTCGTTTTTTGGCCTGGCGCGCGCGAGCTTCGATCTCGCCGATATTCCCGCTGATCGCGCGCTGCAGGGAGATACTCATGGCTTGCGCGACGCCTTCGGGATTTTGTTCATCGACCGGCTCTTCTTCGGTGATCGTATTCGACCAGATCAGACGACCTGTCTGTGCATCTCGTAAGAAGAGCGTGATTTTCACGCGCGCAAACCACTCTTCTTCGCTCTTATCCACTTCTTCGAAGTGGATGATCCGTCCGCCGACCACTGCGACCACGTCCCCCGTAAATCCCGAGAGAACAGCTCCGAATTGTCCGCTACTCTCGAGCTCTTCGCGCACGAAATCGGCCACCATGATCCCGGGAGGCGCGGCCCATCGGTGATAGTGATAATAGTCGATGCGGTAGGGACTCTGACGGTAGACGATCTTTTGCTCGTCGTAGGCGGCGTCGGTGGCGAAAGGCTCTACGCCGATGACGAGGTCCCCGCTCGGAGACTGTTTTTCGGTCAGATTATGCACCCGATAGTACCGCGTCTCGGGCGCGGTCGAGCCGCAGCCCACGACGAAAAGAACGATCGCAGTAACAACTAGCCTTCTCATGGCAGCTCTCTCTCGTCGGGCGCGCTGTCGAAGATCAAGCGGGATGGCTGCTCTTCGACCTTGCGGCCGAAGTCTTTGAGGCTCTCGGTGGCGAGTCGCAAATTATACATGGTGGCGCGTAGCTGGTCCTGATTCTGACCGACGACCTGCGAGAGTTGCTCGAGTGCCATCTGCAGAGATGCCAGCGTCACCGTGACTCGCTGCAGAGTGCC
>CAYFTY010000331.1:0-5460 GCA_964346045.1 uncultured Bradymonadales bacterium
GTTCGGCGTGCTTCTCGGGCTGCTCATCGGCATATGCCCCGAAGCGTTGGATCCAGGCGCCGCGCAGTTTTTCGCCCGCGTCGGTTGCGTTCATGTGCCCGCGCACCTCGTCCGGCACGAAAAAGGCCTCGTCGTATTCCCACCCGAGGGCGACCTTTGTCTTCTGGATTTCTTCGACACCGAGCGGGGAGCCATGCGAACTCGACGAATCAGCCTTATTCGGCGATCCGTACCCGATCGTGGTCTTCACCGAGATCAGCGAGGGTTTGTCGCCGACCTCCTTCGCGCGCTCGATGGCCGCATCGATTGCATCGATGTCGTTTCCACCTTCGACCTTGTCGACATGCCAGCCATAAGCTTCGTAGCGAGCAAGCACGTCCTCGGTGAAACTCAGGTCTGTGCGCCCATCGATCGTGATCTCGTTGTCGTCAAAGAGAAAGATCAGTTTGCCCAGACCAAGGTGTCCGGCAAGCGACGAGGCTTCGGCAGAAACGCCCTCCATGAGGTCGCCATCCGAGCAGATGCCGTAGGTGTAATGGTCGATGACGCCGTCATATCTCGCGTTGAGTTGGGCTTCTGCGAGCGCCATGCCGACGGCCGTGCTGATCCCCTGACCGAGCGGGCCTGTCGTGGTTTCGACGCCCGGCGTGTGTCCGTATTCGGGATGCCCGGGAGTCATGCTCCCCCACTGCCGGAAGTTCTTGATCTCCTCCATCGTCATCGACTCATAGCCACTCAGGTGCAGAAGGCTGTAGAGAAGCATCGAAGCGTGACCGTTCGAGAGAACGAAGCGATCTCGGTTCGGCCAGTCCGGGCGCAGAGGATCGTGGCGCAGGTGCCGGGTCCAGAGAACGTAGGCTGCCGCAGCGAGCCCCATCGGTGCTCCGGGGTGGCCGCTATTGGCGCGCTGCACCGCGTCCATCGAAAGCGTGCGGATGGTGTTGATGCTGAGCTCGGCGAGTTCCTTGTCTTCGATCGTCATGACGCATCCGATTTCGGAGGGAGAGTTCTGTCCAACGTTCTGCCGTTGGCACACAAATGTGTCAACCTCTCGCATCGGATGCGAGCCGATCCGCATTCGAAGACCTCGATCGTGCAGTTGCGGGTACCGCACGAGTCATACGAGATGAGCAGGTCGTTCCAGCGGCCATCGTCAAATAAAAAGAGGCGTCCACTCTCCCTCGAGTTCTCGATGCGCCAGCGTCAATTCGGGCGATCGCAATGAGGTGTCGGGCTCGGATGGTAGCCCAGCCAGAGCGTTGCGTCTTATTGGCTGTCAGGAAAGCCCGTTCGTTCAGCGCCTGCTCGATGGGGATCGCCGGCTCGACCTCGACCGGTGCGAGTGGAGGGTTGGGCTGCTCGTCGCGGTCCGTGTCAGGTACCGGGGTGCCGGCGTCCGACTCGACACGCTCTCTTCCAGGGTAGGAACATTCTTCGAGTGGCCAGGCTGCGGCTTGCGACGCACGCGCAGTCGTGAAGAGGCAAGGTGGTAACGAAAGGAAAGAACACGATCTGACGCAGCTGCATCATCTCGTCATTCCGTAGAGGCCTCGAGCCCGCAAGAAGTCTCGAAACTCGGGCCAGTCGACGGCCAGATAGTCGAACTCGCCGCGCTTTTTCGAACCAGCGGCGGACAGAAGGCTTCGGATCTGGTCTTCGTATCTCGAACCGTAATTCTCGAGAGCGTACGCACGCAAGACCATCAGCGCTCGAAATGTAGGCACCCGCAGAAGCTCGCGAGCATCGGTCCAGACCGAGTCGAGCAATCGAAGCACGTCTTCGAATCGTCGGTGCCGCAACCCGAGGATCGTATCGACCAGGGCGAGCCTGGACATTTCTGAAGGAGGCAGTTTCGAAGAGGCGATGTCGCGGTATTCACGGGCCTCGCCGAGTTCTCCCATCAAAGCAAGGCATGTCGCCATTTCGGCATAGAGCAGGGGCTCGTAGCTTCGGTTCGGACCCCAGCGAAAATGACGGGAGCGATCGACGGCATTAAAAAGCGAAAAGGCCCGCTTGAGCTTACCCTGCAACATGTAGGCGACCGCTCGATTGTGCACGAAGACGGCGTGCCCGTGAGTCTTTTGTTCTTCCTGCGCAAGTTCTTCGAATCGTCGACCTGCCTCGTCAACATGGCCGTCGTTCAAGAGTTTGATCGCGTCCTGGTTGCTCTCGACAGCGTCCGCATGTGAATGGCGTTGCCAGTAAAGGACGAACGATGCCACGAGGATCAACGACCCGATCGCCGCCATCGACGCGGTCGACCAGAAGAGCATGAAGGTGGCGATCATCCAGATCAAAAACCACGCGAGCCCGCGGCCGCCCGGCGAGCGCGACTGAGGGCGATAGTGCTCTTCGGGCGGCATTAGGTCGGTCGTCTGCAACCGACGTGCCGGTGTTGTCGGCTTGGTGCGCCGAGTCATCCATGTATTTGCGCTTTCGCTCATGCTTCTTCCGGGGTACCCGCGGGCAC
Source organism: uncultured Bradymonadales bacterium (assembly GCA_964346045.1). Classification (GTDB taxonomy): domain Bacteria; phylum Myxococcota_A; class Bradymonadia; order Bradymonadales; family Bradymonadaceae; genus CAYFTY01. Next base: position 2,471 of record CAYFTY010000331.1, read on the forward strand.
TCAATGGATGCTCGCCGACGCCTACTTGATTCGCTTCTCAATGTTGCACGAGTCTGCTCTTGCTCGCAAAACCCACTTTCGAAACGTCGGGCGATGCCCTGCATCGTAAACCGCGAGAACTATTTTTTCATTCGAGGACTTCATGACGAGAACACTCTTTTTGCTTTTGACCATCTCGCTCATCGCGCCTGCCTGCGCCTCTTCGGGCGACCAGCCTGCACCTCAGGACTCCGAAGAATATACCGAGGCGATGGCCCGGGAACACGATGGGGACAAACCCGATCCGTCCGGAGCCGTCAAAAATGTCGATCCCCGAGAAGTAGTAGGGACCGACATTGTCTATGCAACCGTCGACCGTAGTGCAGTCGAGGGTTATCTCGCTCAACCTTCAACCGGTGAGCAGAACGGGCCGGCCATCATCGTGATTCACGAGTGGTGGGGGCTGAATGAGAACATCCGCAATATGGCCGACCAACTTGCCGAGGCCGGTTACACGGCACTTGCGGTGGACGTCTACGGTGGCAAAGTCGCGTCGAAGTCCGAAAACGCCATGAAATACATGAAAGAAGCCTTTGGAAACTCAGAGGCCGTGAAATCGAATCTGCGACAGGCGCATAAATTTCTCGAGACCAAAGGCGCCAGCCAGATCGGGGTGATCGGATGGTGCTTCGGCGGGCACTGGTCGTTGCAGACCGGCATGCTGCTACCCGACGAGATCGACGCCATGGTGATCTACTACGGGAAATTAATCACCGAGAAAGAAGCGTTGAAGCCGCTCGATATGCCGATCCTCGGGATCTTCGCTGCCGAAGATCAGGGGATTCCTGTCGAGAGCGTCAACACCTTCGAGACCCGTCTCGCCGAGCTCGGAAAAGACGCTGAAATTCATATCTACGAAGGAGCCCAGCACGCGTTCGCCAACCCGAGCGGGAAGCACTACGACCGCGAAGCCGCCGAGGACGCCTGGGCAAAGACGATGAAGTTTCTGGCCGAGAACCTCTGAGGCGAAGCCGCAGCGTTTCTGCTTCAGGGCTGGACGGCGGCTCGGAGTTCGACCACTCGGGGCTCGCCGTCGCCCGTGGTGACGGTGACTGAGCCAACGCGCTCGCCCTCCTCGATTTGCGCCGAGACCTCGAGGCTCGTGCTGTCGAAGCCGTCGAGGGTAAAAGGCGTCATCGGTGGGTCGACCAACGAAAAGACGTCGCCACCGTCGTCGGTGACTTCGATGGTCGCGATGTCCAGGTCGACCATATTGCTACAATTGAAGATCCCGATCGTCTGCGTCGAGGTCGTGCCTGCAGATAGTTCGCCGAAGTCGACGACGCGAGGTGTTGCGCGGATGCACTCGCCCGACTGATTGCCGCCCACGGAGATATCGAATGCGGCTTCGTCCGGATCATTGCTGGTGATCGTAATGGTGCCTCGGTCGGGATCCGTATTTTCAGGCGAATAGGTCACGTCGATCTGGAACGCCTCGTCGGGCTCGAGGATCGCATCTGTTGCCGGGAAGTCCGGAAAATTCGTGTTCGCGCTGAAGTCGATCGAAAAGAGCCCCATGCCTGCGTACTCGATATTCTGGAGCGTGAGTGGCTCACCCCCGCGGTTGAAGACGAGGATGGGGCGAGTTTCGGTCGTATCGGCTTCCACAAATCCAAATCGGAAAAACGAGGGTGCGTCGACGTCTCGATAGGCGCTCGTCGACTCGATCCGAACGTTGAAAAATGGGTTTTCCGGGTCCGTGGTCTCGATGGTCAGATTGCCGCGGTCGGTCTCGAAGTCGGTCGGGGTGTAGAGAACGTCGAGCTCGACGAAGGTCCCCGGCTCGATGATCGTTGCCTCGTTGACCCAATCTTCTCCGGGGGCAAATTCGGAGGGCCCCGTGGTATTCACTTCAGCGACAGTCGCCTCGACGATCACCAGATCGTCGCCTCCCACGTTGGTGACCACGACGGATTGGGTCTCGCTTTCTTCCTGGCGAACGCCCTCAAAGGTCAGAAGTGTCGTGCTGATCTCGAGTCGACCCGGCTCGACGGCCATATCCTCCTGGCCTGCATCTTCTTCCGTGCCCTGGTCTTCGCCCATGTCGACGACATTATTGACGTTGTTGTCGTTATTATCGTTGTTGCGCGTAGGCGGCGTGCGGCTGTCATCCGAGCAAGCGGCCAGGGCGAGGGCGAATACGAGTGCGAGGGCGGTCGAGTTCTTCATACGTCTTCCTGCATGAGTGACTTCTAGGTGGCTGGTGTTAAATGCGCATCCGCGAGGCGCTGACCCGCATTGAATACCAGTCACCTAGAGTTACCCCAACTCGAGCGCAGTGCAAGATTGAGACAGCGGGATTTCTCAGAAGGTGAATGCAGCGCCGGCTCCGACGTTCCAGTCATTGACCGTCTCGAACGTTCCATCGCTGACCAGACGCCACAAACGGCTGTAGTGCCCGCGCACGTATACCGGCCCGAACACGAAAACCTGTGCTTCGGCGACTGCGAGTGCTCCGTCGAGGTCAAACGCCTCAGATGGGGAGTCGAAATTTTGTTTGTAGTAAAAGGCTCCCAGTTTGACCGGGCCCATCTGTTTTAGATTGAGCCGAAGCCATAGAGAGCCATTTTCGGGACCCTGATAATCCGCGTACGCACCGGTCAGCTGCACCATATTCAAGACGTTGATGCCCAGCTCGCCATAGAGCCCGACCAGCGAGCCGCGCGTCTGACTCGCAGCGACACGCAGCTTGGGTGCCGGCACGGGGCTGCCCCAGCCTATGAATTGATAACGGTCAATCTCGTAGAGTGGGCCTACGTAATCGGGCAGGTAGTGCTCGCTCAACCATCGGAATTCTAGACGCGTCGACAATTTCAGCGGTTGCGCAACCTGGGCACTCGCCAGCGTGCCGAGATGGTAGCCCGGTCCCTCACCCCAGTGAATGTTGAAGTCGGTGTAGGGCATGACCAGGAAGATATCGTTCGATACGAGCGTCAGTTCGGCATCGATGC
>CAYFTY010000332.1:0-5434 GCA_964346045.1 uncultured Bradymonadales bacterium
CCCGCTGGGCTGCTCAGGCGCGCGCCTCGTCACAACGCTGCTCTACGAAATGGAGCGACGCGACGTCCAATACGGGCTCGCCACGCTCTGCATCGGATTCGGCATGGCCGTCGCCACGATCATCGACCGAGACGTTTAGTGTAGCGCCGACGCTCCAAGACACCGATCATTGCCGACGGGGACGTCGGCGCTCCAAAGCTGCCTCCAAGGATAAGAAAATGGGACTTCTAGAAGGAAAAGTCGCCCTCGTCACCGGTGCCGGTGGAGGGCTCGGACGCGCATACGCCCACCTCTTCGCGAAAGAAGGCGCAAAGGTCGTGGTCAATGACCTCGGCGGCGCGCGCGACGGAGCAGGCTCGAGCGAAAAGATGGCCGACACGGTCGTGAACGAGATCAAAGAGGCCGGCGGTGAGGCCGTCGCAAACTACGGCTCGGTCGCCGAAGCCGACGACGCACAGGCCATGGTGCAGCAGGCGATCGACGAGTGGGGAAAGCTCGACATCGTCGTGAATAACGCCGGCATCTTGCGCGACAAGACGCTGGTGAAGATGACCGAAGAGATGTGGGACCTCGTCATCAAGGTGCACCTCAAGGGCACGTATCTCGTGACGCACGCGGCGGTCAAAGCCATGAGCGCCGACGGCGGACGCATCATCAACACCAGCTCGCTCGCCGGGCTCAAGGGTAATTTCGGCCAGTCGAATTACGGCGCCGCTAAGGCCGGCATCGCAGGATTCACCCGGGTCGTCGCGCTCGAAACCCGCAAGATGGGCATCACGGTGAACGCCATCGCGCCCGTCGCCAAGACGCGCATGACCGACGATATCGACATGGTTCCCGACGAGTTCGAGCCCGAAGACATCGCTCCGCTGGTCTGCTGGCTCGCAAGCGACGAGGCCGAGAATGTGACCGGTCGCATCTTTGGCGCGCACGGCTCGCACTTCTTCGAGTACCTGACCGAGACGACTCCGGGAGTCGATCTGGGTAAAGACGAGCGCTGGACGCCGCAGATGGTCGGCGAGAAATTCGAGAAGATTACGGAAGTACCGAAACCTGCCGCCACGGGCGCAGAAGCGGGCGGTCCGATCGATACGGTGCGGGCGCTCTTCGAGGGCTTGCCGGCAACCTTCAAAGCCGAGAAGGCCAGCGGTTGGAAAGCGAATATCGTCTTCGAAATCGGTGGAACTCCGATGTCGCTCGTCGTCAAAGACGACGCGGCGGAGTTCAAGAACGAAGCCGTTGGCTCGCCAAGTGCCAAGGTCACTTTTGACGGTCCCCAGACCGTGCTCGCCATGGCAAAAGGCGAGCTCGCCCCCGAGCAAGCGTTCATGAGCGGCAAGGTCAAGACCGACAATATGGGCGCGCTGATGAAGTTCGGTAAGTTCTTCGACCTGGCGGCAGCCGCAGCAGCATTGCCTGCCGACGCGGGAGCAGGCAACAAGGTCGAGACGCTATTCGAAGCACTCCCCGAGACCTTCAAGGCCGACAAAGCCGGTGAATGGGGAGCACGCATTGTCTTCGATATCGGCGGAGCTGAAGCCCATTCGCTCATCATCGAATCTGCATCGGTGACGTACGAATCAGGCACGGTCGACTCGCCTACCGGCAAAGTTACCTTTGATAGCCAGACAACCATCCTCGACATGGCGCTCGGAAAGCTCGCTCCCGAGCAAGCCTTCATGAGCGGCAAGGTCAAGACCGACAATATGGGCGTCTTGATGAAATTCGGTCAGTACTTCGACCTCGAAGCGGCGGCGAGCGAGCTCGGCTCGGGCGGAGGTTCGGCGAAGAAAGGTCTGAATTACGACGCCGAAGGAAAGAAGTACCGCGGCAAAGCGAAGTTCGTGCACGAGGAAGATACGATCCGCTACGCGCGAGCGACCGACGACGATAACGAGCATTACGTCGACACGAGTCGCAAAGGCGGCATCGTGGCACCGCCGCTATTTCCGGTAAAGCCGCTTTTCGAGGTGCTGACGCAGGCCATCGCCGACGACGAGCTCAACGCCGACCTCCTGCGCCTGGTACACGGCGAGCAGGACATGCGCTTTCATCGTCACCTGAAACCCTGGGACCTGGCCGCAGCGCGCGCCGAAATCTCGTCGATCGAGCAGAAGTCCTCGGGTGACCTCATCGAAGTCCATCAGTGGTTGATGGTCGACGGCGAGATGACCACCGAGGCCCGCAGCGGCCTCTTCATTCGAGGCGAAGGCGGTGGTGGAGGCGGAAAGACGAAGGAAAAGCCCGAAGAACCCGAGCGCGACATCATCTTCGAAGAAAAGCAGGTCGTCGCCGAAGACCAGCCGAAGCGTTACGCCGACGCGTCAGACGACCACAATCCAATCCACGTCGACCCCGAGGTCGCGAAGTCAGCCGGCCTTCCGTCGGTGATTCTGCACGGCCTCTGCACGATGGCTTTCGCCGGACGCGCCGTGGTCAATGGACCGTGCGAGGGCGACCCGCATCGCCTCAAGCGCCTCAAGGTGCGATTCAGCAAGCCTGTATTGCCAGGTTGGGAGCTCACGACTCGTATCTGGAAAGAAGACGACGGTGTGCTTGGACTAGAGGTCGTGAATCAGGATGGGGTGAAGGTGATCACGAACGGGCTCGCCGAAGTGATGTTTTAGCCTGGCGAGCGCCTCGAAGCGGCATTTAAGCTCGACGAGCGCTGACTTCCGCGCACCTCAGAATGTGACTGTCATCCCCATGTGCGCCCCGCCATCGGTCGGAGCAACAGAAATGGCAGGAATGAATTCGCTGGACGTCAGATGATAGCCGACGATTCCGCCGCCAAGGATAAGAACACCGCCTGCGACCGTGGAAGTGGTACCAGCTCCCTCGAACTCATCCCAAATCGCGTAGCCGACCGGGAATGCGATCGCCGCACCGAGCGCGGATCCGGCCAACGTGGCGAGCCAGCTTCCATCACCATCGAGCACGTGTCCACCGACCCCAATTCCGAGGGTCGCACCCAGGGTGACTCCTACCGCTGCACCAACAAGCGGGCCAGTCGTCGAACCTCCCTCGTCTATGTCGCTCGGAATCGCGCTCAAGAGGCCTAAGAGTCCCGCGCCGACGGCCCCCACCGCTCCGAGAGCTGCCTGTAAGGCGATTGGTGCGGCATCCCACCGCTCCCATTCGAGTACCTCTCGATCGGGAGGTTCTTCCACCAGTGCACCGGTCGACGGAATCAACGAAACCGAGAGCGTGAGTAGAAAAGAGAGTAAGACGACAGGCAATTTCGCTCGGAGCATCTATTTTCACCTATGGGAGGAACTCGAATTATCTGACCGATCCTACGATATCGATGGGGGTTTCTTGGCGACTCAAAGCCGCTCAAAGAAGGAGATGGGCTTTTCTGGAGACCGGGTGTGAGAGTGTGTTCAGGGCACGTTCTGGCGAGACAGGTAAGGGCTGTACGGACGGCCCGGCGACCACGTCACCCAGCGGCTGCGATAGATATCGACAAACTGCTCACGACTACAGTCGTCTTGTAGATCCCCAACCATTCGCGCGTAAAAACCCCCCTGCATCTCGGCGAGGTGAATGGGGCCCACGGCACCGAGATCAACGAACTCAAGTGATGTTGCGCTGCGGTCGTCACGGGCTTCCTGATGACACTTCCACCAAAAGATGGGCCGTCCTTCTACCTCATGCGGGTCGTCACAATGAAGCTCCAGGGTCTTTCGCTCGACGGCGCCCATCAAACGGAACGAGCCGATCTTCGCCTGTCGCGAGGTGTAGATCGCCTCGGCGAGCAGTCGAACCGGAGTATTGCGATGCGCGTAGATATCCAGCGTGGGTTCCGAGGGCTTGTCCTGAAGAAGTTTGTCTTCGCGTCTGGCTGCATCAACGGCATCGACGAGATCGTCGAAGAGAGTACTAATGAGGAGACTCGCCCGGGCCGCTGTGTTTTCTATTTCGCACCCTGCCGATCGTCTGGTTTTACCATGATATAAGCATGTGCGCTTCACTGCTGCGATTCAGACGGTCGGTTCCGGGCCTTGTGATTCTGCTAGCCAGCGCACACGATGACCTGACCGCGATCCCTGCAGTACTCTGGCGAGTTGGCTCTCATGCGATTCAATCCGTACGTCTTCGTTCCATCGGCGCTTCTGATCGCGATCTTCGTCGCAGTCGGCGCGCTATTCCCGGCCTTTACCAGTGAGATCACCTGGTCGATCCAGGATTTCATCGTCACGAGGCTGGGCTGGTACTACACGCTGGTGATGTCGTTCTTCGTGGTCTTCGTGGGCTGGGTACTCTTGAGCGGAAGCGGCGATCTCAGGCTTGGCGACCACGACGAAGAGCCCGAATTTTCGAACCTGAGCTGGTTCGCAATGCTCTTCAGCGCAGGCATCGGCATCGGCCTCTTCTTCTTTGGCGTAGCCGAGCCGCTCATGCACTTTGCCAGCCCGCCGCACTCCGAGGCCGAGACGGTCGGTGCCGCCCGCGAGGCCATGAGTCTCACCTTCTTTCACTGGGGCATCCACGGCTGGTCGATCTACGTGTTGGTCGGGCTCGCCCTGGCATTTTTCAGCTACCGGCACGGGCTTCCTCTCACCTTTCGATCGACGCTTTATCCGCTACTCGGCGAGCGAATTTACGGGCGCATTGGCGACGCGATCGAGGTGATGGCGGTCTTTGCGACGATGTTCGGAGTCGCGACCTCGCTGGGCCTCGGCGTTTTGCACGTCAACGGCGGACTGCAGTACCTGGGCTGGCTCGAAGTGAGCACGACCAACCAGGTGCTCTTGATCGGACTGATCACAGCCGCGGCTACCGTCTCGGTCGTATCGGGTCTCGACAAGGGCATCCGCCGCCTCAGCGAGCTCAACTTTGGTCTCGGCGTCTTGCTTCTGATCTTCGTCCTTATCGCTGGCCCGACCGTCTTTCTGGTTGAATCGTTCGTGCAAAACATGGGTCATTACGGCCAGCATTTCATCGAGATGAGCCTGCGCACCGACGCCTTCAAACCCGAGTCCGAGTGGCAGAAAAATTGGACGCTTTTCTACTGGGGGTGGTGGATCGCGTGGTCGCCCTTTGTGGGTATGTTCATCGCCCGCATTTCACGCGGTCGAACCGTGCGCGAGTTCGTGCTCGGCACGCTCATCGCTCCGACGCTCTTCATCTTTTTCTGGCTGACCGTCTTTGGTAATTCGGCGCTTCATATCGAACTCTTCGGTAGCTCAGGGATGGTCGAGGCGGTGCAGGCTGACCCCTATGCCGCGTTCTACAAGATGCTCGACTCACTTCCATACGCCGAAATCACAATCCTCATCGCGACGATCTCGGGTGCCATCTATTTCGTAACCTCTTCAGATTCGGCCTCATTGATCATCGATATTCTCACCTCAGGCGATATCGACCCTCCGGTGGGACAGCGCATTTTCTGGGCGGTGGCCGAAGGCTCGGTCGCGGGAGTCTTATTGGT
>CAYFTY010000333.1:0-5429 GCA_964346045.1 uncultured Bradymonadales bacterium
GGTCGACATGATCGGACTTCGGCGCGCCATTGCTGATGCAGTCGTGGAGCGCGAGAAGTACCCGCTCTGACACAGACCACTAGCGCGCCGAGACCTTATAGTCTTCGATATGGGCGTCTTTGAGGCTGCGGAGTTTGATCTTCTTGCCGTAGCTATCTTCGAGCTCTTTGATCGCCTTCTTCTCAGACCGCCGCAAAAAGTCGATCACGATCGAGCTCGCCTGTACCTCGAGCGTCTTCTGGCTGTAGATGGGCGAGTCGCGCTTGATCTGGCGCAGAATCTCGTAGGCGACCGTCTCGCGAGATTTGATCCAACCCGTACCATCGCAATGCGGACAGGTCTCAGAAAGGAATTGCGAGAGCGACTCTCGGGTACGCTTGCGCGTCATCTCGACGAGTCCAAAATCGGAGATCGCCAGAGTATTTGTCGTTGCGCGGTCCTTCTTGAGCTCTTTTTCGAGGAGTCGATAGACCTTCTCTCGATGGCGTGGATCATCCATATCGATGAAGTCGATGATGATGAGTCCGCCGATATTGCGCAGACGCAGCTGATAGACGACCTCGGCGGCCGCCTCCATATTGGTGCGGAAGATGGTCTCGGCCAGTGAGGTATTTCCACGACCGACGAATTTGCCGGTATTCACGTCGATGGCGGTGAGGGCCTCGGCGCCGTCGATCACCAGATGGCCGCCCGAGCTCAGCTCGACCTTGCGCTTGAGCGCCGACCGAATCTCGTTCTCGATACCGTAGGCGTCGAAGACCGGCTCTGAGCTTTCGTGCAGCGTAATCTCGCCCTCGAAGCCCGGGATGTAGCTCTTGATGAAATGACGCACCCGATTGTAATCGCTCTCTTTATCGAGGATGATCGCGTCGATATCGACGGCCACGAGGTCGCGCAATGCGCGGATCACCAGGTCGGCTTCTTCGTAGAGCAGGTAGGGGGCCTTGACCTTGGAGTGCTTTTCGAAAATCTCACCCCACTGCGAGATCAGGGCTTCCATGTCGGCTTTGAGTTTGTCTTCGTCGACCCCCTCGCTGACGGTGCGCACGATAAATCCGGTGCCGGGTGGCCGCTCTTCTTCGACGATTTTTCGAAGACGCCGCCTCTCCTTATCCGACTCGATTCGCTTGGAGATACCGATATGCGAGACGGTCGGCATGAAGACCACGTATCGCCCCGGAATCGAGATATGACTGGTGAGCCGGGCGCCTTTGGTGCCGATGGGCTCCTTGGCGACCTGAACCAGGATTTCCTGCCCAGAATCAAGGGTTTCCTGGATCGCCTGCCGCTGTTTTCCGCGGCCGCGCGCGAGCGTCGGTCGCCCGTCTTCGCCTTCTTCTTCGAAGACCTGCAGATCTTCTTCGAAATCGTAGACGTCGCTTGCGTGCAGGAATCCGGCGCGCTCATGGGAGATATCGACAAAGGCCGCCTGCATACCCGGAAGCACGCGCAGAATCTTGCCCTTATAGATATTTCCTACAATGCCGCGGTCGCGTACCCGCTCGATGTGGAGTTCACTGATAATGCCGTCTTCGACCAGAGCGACCCGAGTTTCGGAGCTCGTGGAGTTGACCACCAGTACGTTGGACATAGTTCACCATCCGCGAAGCAAACAGCGAACGGGTGCGATCCGTCAGATACGCAGGCAGGCAGATTTTTGTCTGTTGCATCGTATTCCTCGCAGCTCGTTACGTCGCCGCTACTTCGTCAATCATCAAGAATGTGTTTACACCGAGAACTTTCGGTCTCGGTTCGAATATGTGGGAAACGGAGCGGACTCCGCTTCGTAATTTTGGATCTTCACCCCGTGGTCTTGCCGCGAGGTAGGTTCCGCCGACACTAACATAGATTCGCCGCGGTGCGAATACTTGGATCGATTCGTGCGCTCTCGCGGTGTCACCCCATCGGATGTATGATCCTCCCATGGCGAGCGACCACCAGCCCGAGCCACCCATCGTCGAAGACGAGGCTCCCCAGGGAAATCTGGTGCCCTGGGAGCCACAGGGTCTCAGCGCCGAGCCCTCCGAGGTCGAAGATCTCGAGCGGGCCGACGAACGCGCAGCACTTGCGCACCGTCTGATCGAGCGGCCTCATCCGACGGCCATGCTCGAGCAGTTTGGAAGGCTCTTGCGCTTCATTGCTTCGTTCCTCTTTGCGCACGTCGAATTCGAACGCCGCAGCATCGACAATATTCGCGACGCGAGCGAACGAGGCACGGTCGTGTACGTGATGAGGTCGCGAAGCCTTCTCGATTATCTCTACTTCAACTGGGCCTTTCGCGAACACGATCTGCCGATCGCTCGATTCTCGAATGGCTATCGCACGATTCTGGCCCGCGGGTTTTTTGCATGGCTTGGCAACCTCTTTCGTCGCAGCCCGCCAGAGAAGCCCGAGGAGTTGATGCAGGCGCTCGTGGCCAACGACGAATCGGTCTTCCTCTTCATGCAGCGCCCCAAGGCGACGGCTGACGAGAATATCGAGTTCAGCCACAAATATCTCTATCGCCTTGTTCGCGCCCAGCGGCAGAGTGAGTCGCCCATCTACGTACTCCCGATGCTCCTGGTGTGGGAAAAGCGACCGGATTCGCGCCATCCCACCGTGCTCGACGAAGTCTTCGGGACCGCGCAATCGCCGGGCTTCTTTCGCAAATTTCTGAACTTTTTTCAGACCGTATGGCAGAGCTTTTTGAAATTTGGTCAGCCCCAGGTGCAGGTCTCGGCGGGCGTCGACATGAAGCTTTTTTTGCGCGAGTACCCCGAGGCCGATAGCGCCGACGTCTCGGATATGCTGCGCGAAAGGCTGATGGACACGCTCGAGCAAGAGCAGCGGGTGATTCTCGGACCGACCGGCGAAGACGCCAACACCATCTGGCGCGAGATGCTGCACCGACCCGCGTTGACCCAGACCATCAGCGAGATCGCGGCCGAAGAGGGGGTCGACGAAGAAGAGATCGTCGAGCGCGCACGCGAGCAATTCGAAGAGATCGCGGCCCAACCCAGCCTCTTGATGGTCAAGATTTTCTCGTCGGTTCTGAGCCTGGTCTGGTACCGCATTTACGACGGGTTCGAGGTCGATGAAGAGGGCATGGAAAAGCTGCGTGAGTGGGCCAAGACCAGCAATATCGTCCTGGTTCCCAGCCATAAGAGCCACGTCGACTACCTGGTCTTGAGCTATCTCTTCTTCCGTTACGGGCTCACGCCGCCGCTGATTGCGGCGGGCATCAACCTTTCGTTCTGGCCCATGGGCTACCTCTTTCGCCGCGGGGGGGCCTTCTTTTTGAGGCGTTCGTTCAAAGGCGAGAAGCTCTATCCGGTCGTCTTTCGCGAATATGTGATTCGTATTCTCGAAGAAGGCTACCCGCTGGAGTTTTTCATCGAAGGTACACGTAGCCGCACCGGAAAGCTGATCAAGCCCAAATACGGCATGCTGGACATGGTGGTTCAGGCCTATACGAGCGGCCGACTCGAGAGCGTCAAGATCGTGCCGATCTCGGTCGGGTACGAGAAGATCATCGAAGAATCCGCCTACCGGCAGGAACTTCTGGGCGGTGAGAAAGAAAAAGAGAGTCTCGGGGGCCTTCTGAAGGCACCCAAATTCCTGACTTCGAAGTACGGCCGTCTCTATATCGAATTTGCCGACGCCATCGATGTCGGGGACTACCTCGATAAGTACGAAATCGACCGATTGAATCCCTCGACCGAGCAGCTTCAAGATCTGAACGTGCGTCTGGCCCATCGTATCATCTACGACATCAATGTCGTGACGACCGTCACTCCGACCGCCCTTGCGTCGACCGTGCTGCTGAACAACGAAACGCGCGGCATCGACCGTGAGCGCCTTCTGCGCGAAGTCGGGTTCTTGATTCACTTCCTCTTGCGCCCCGGACGCTCGGCTCGTCTCTCTCGGACGGTTCGCGAGGCAATCCGCCTGCGCAGTCGCGAAATCAAAGCGCTCGAAGATGCCCGTGCCGAGTCGTCCGACCCCGGCGCGTCTTCGAGTCGCCTCGAAGCATGGGAGGACATCCCCGACGTCGAAGCCGAGATCGGAGAGGCCGTCAGCGATCTGATGGACTGGGCGCTCGAGGTCTTCGAAAGTGATGATCAGCTCTCGGTGACGCGAAGCGACGGAGAAGAGTTTTATAGCGTGCCCGAAGACGCCAGGCTCGAGCTTTCGTACTACCGCAACAACATCGTGCATCATTTTGTGCCCGAAGCCCTACTGGCAGCGGCGATACGGTCATTCTCGAGCATCGAGATTCCATTGAATGAACTCATGGCAGAGACGCTCTTCTTGAGCCGGCTTTTCAAGTACGAATGGATCTACGAAGAGCGCGCCGAGTTTCGAAATGTGTTTTTGAGAACACTCGCCTACTTCGATCGTTCGGGATGGGTAGACTTCGGCGCCGACGCCGAGATGGTCTCAATCGAGCAGCCGCCCCCGATCGAGCTCGAGTTCTTTCGACGGTTGGTGCTCACATTTCTCGAGGCCTACACCATCGTCGCGCGGATGCTCGACGAGATGGTCGACCGGCCGCTCGAAAAGTCGGAAATTACGGCGCGAGCGCTGAAAAAAGCGCGCAGCGACTACCTCGCCGGGCGCATCCTCTTTCATGAGTCGCTCTCGAAGCCGACGTATGAAAACGCCCTGCGCCTCTTGAACGACTGGGGTGTTTTGACCCGTCAATTCGACGAATCCAAAAAGCGCGAGACCTATCAGGTCGACCCCGAGTGGACTCGAAAGCTCGACGAACTCCAGAATCATCTGGAAAGTTTCGTATACCCCGAGCGCCGGTAGTCGTCGGCCCGCATGTTGAGACGCTATCGCGCCTCAGGGGTGAGCTCCCGCTGCAGATCGATTCCGAAAAGGGCGTGCTCGGCCTCGAAAAAGCCAATCAGCGAGTTATCACCATGGAAGCAGATCGAGAGGATCTCGTGCCGCTCGTCTTTGAGCATCAGCGCTTGCTGACCCGTCAGGACCATATTCAGGCCAACCTTACCTTCGCCCATGAGGGCCGCCACCAGGTGGCCATCGTTGGAGAATGCGAGGTCCGTGACGAAATCGGTGGTCGTAAATCGGGCGAAATGCGTCTTGGGGGAGCCGAGATTATAGAGTTCGACCTCTTTATGCTTGCGTGCGACAGCAAACATATTGCCGTTGACGTTCACACCGACCGCAAGGACAGGCGGCCCATCTTGGACGCGGTTCCACGCGGTGAAGTCGTCGCCTTTGGGACGACACATGTAGATACGCCCGGATTCGGAGCCTGCCACCAGCGTCCCTCCGCGAGCATCGCTTGCGACGGCCGAAATCGGAACACGTCGGATATCCTGGAATACACGTTCGGCGCGCCCACCGGCAGCCACGACGTAAATGCTTCCGTCGTCGAGCCCAACGAGACCACGCCCTTCGGAAAGAGCGGCGAGCGCCAT
>CAYFTY010000334.1:0-5428 GCA_964346045.1 uncultured Bradymonadales bacterium
TACCTGTTCACCGTCTTCGGCTACGGCTGCAACCTCGGCCCGGCCCAGACGGCGATCGCCTGGGGATTAGGCCACGGCCTGAACGAAAAACCCAGCGTGTGCATATCCGAATCCGAGCGGATTCCGGGATAGCGGAAGAGATCCCATGTACCCCCGAGCGAATCACGCCCCTCGAGGATCGCAAAGGTCGTATCGGGCCTCGCTGTCTTGATGTAGTGACCGGCGCAGATACCCGATAGGCCGGCACCGATGATCAGAACGTCGAAATCGTTGGAGGGGTCTCGCATGGCCGCCGCAAGGTATCACATCAGGCGATATCACCATACTTCGTCCGACGGTTCTCCGCCGGCGTCAAACTCATCGAGCACCTGCTTGATGCGCGTACAGGTGGCGAGCATCGCTCGGAGCACGGGTTCGCTCAGAACGCCCTCGCAGTTGACGGACACCTCGACCTCATCAATTTCGATCATGAAGCTTGGGATGGCGATGAGTTCGACGATCTCGTCCATCACTTCGTGATATCGTTCGTAGGCTCTGCGCGAATCTTCTGCGAAGCGAACCGACCATGTACCGCGCTTTCGCGTGTGGTCGTAGAATTCTTCGAGGCCTGCATCCGGCAGGCTATCGATCTCCAACAAAAAATAATCTCCTCGTGGAGGATCGAACGGGCAAGAGACGTGGAGCCAGACGCCGTCGACATCCAGCATGAAATCTACCCCGTCGAAGCTGCCCTCGAGCCGTTCTCCGTCGAGAATCCGGGCATCCATCGCGTCGGCCATGTTCCGGAGAGCGACCTCTACGTCAAAGGGCGGCTCGAAATCGACAATTTCGTCGTTCAGAACCCGGCCACGAAATTCGTTGCCACGCAGACGATGAACATCCTCGTGCGAGACCACCAGATCGTCGTAGATTGCGTACGTATCGTCACCGCGCATTGCGAGAAGATTCGAAAGCGCCAGACCCGGAAAGTCGAGGATCGGATCGAAATCCGAAACGCTCAGATTCTCGTAACCCTCCCTGTCTTTTCGCATGAGCCGCTTCTCGATGAACCGACCCTGAATCAATGCGAGTACGATCACCAGGGTGAGCCCACCTAAGAGCACGACGCTCACCAAGGCGAATAAACTATCGGGATCCGAAATCGAAAAACTCATACGTACATCTCGTCGATCAGCGTTTCGTATCGCTCATAGACCGGCCCGCGCCTGACCTTGAGCGACGCCGTAAGCAGCCCATCTTCGACCGTGAGCGCGTCGATGATGCGAAAATATTTGATGGTCTCGAAACTCGCGAGCGATTGGTTGACCTCGTCGACGTGCGCCTGAACTCGCTCTCGTACAGCTTGGCTGTGGGGATCGGGTGCTTCGCCGATCTGTTCGGACCACACCTCGAGTTCTTCAGGATCGATGGCGATCAGTGCTGTCGCGTAATTCCGATAGTCGGCCACCACGATAGCTTCCTGGATCTTGGGCAGAGTCTTGAGCCGCCCCTCGATTTTGGCGGGGGCAATATACTTCCCACCGCTGGTCTTCATGAGCTCCTTTTTGCGTCCCGTGATGCGCAGGAAACCATCGCCATCCAGAGAACCCAGGTCCCCGGTTTTGAACCAACCATCCTCAAAAGCGGCGTCCGTGGCGTCGGGCCGATTCAGATACCCCGGTGTGATATTGGGCCCCCGGGCCAAAATCTCACCGTCGTCGGCAATCTTGATATCGATCGCGTCGTAGGCCTGCCCGACGGTTCCGACACGAATACGACCGGGCTGGTTACTCGTGAGAATCGGACAGGTCTCGGTGAGTCCATAGCCCTCGACGAGTGTGAGACCGCAGGCGAGGAAAAACTCATGCACGTCTGAGTAGAGCGGCGCCGAGCCCGATACGAGCAGCTCGCATCGGTCGAGCCCGAGCGCAGCGCGGATCTTAGAAAGCACGAGCCTGTCGGCGAGCCTGTACTTCAGACCGATCGCGAATGGGAGGGGCTTTCCTTCAATTCGGTAAGGAATGGTCGCCTTGCCGGCATCGACGGCCCATCGAAAGAGTTTCTGCTTGGTCGGCGAGGCCCCTTCGACCCCGGCTTCGATCTTGGACATGATCTTTTCGTACACCCGAGGAGCGGCTGGAAAACACCCCGGACGCGTCGCTTTGAGATCATCGGCGATCGTCGGAATCGACGAGAGGATCATCGGCGAGTTAAAATAGACCGAACCCAGCTCGAGCAGCCGACCGAACGAGTGAGCCAGCGGCAAGAACATGAAGACCCCGTTCTCGCGAATCGTATCGTCGAATGTATCTTCGCTCTCGAGGATCTCGAGCGCTGATAGCAAATTGCCGTTCGTCTGGATCACACCTTTCGGCAGCCCGGTCGTCCCCGAGGTGTACGTGTAGGTGCACACGTCATCTCGACTCACGGCCTCACCACGGCGCTCGCGGTCTGCCGCCGTTGACTCGAGCTCTCGAGCACCTCGTGCCTCGAGTTCTTCGAGGCTCTCCCAGTCGTCAGCCGGCTGGATTCCCGACGGATCGATGACGACGATGTGCGAGAGCGATATCTCATCGGGGTCGTACAACCGATCGAAAAACTCGAAGCCATCTCGAAAGCTGCGCACTTTCTCGAGCTGTTCGGCGTTCTCGACGATCGCCATCACGGCATCCGAGTCGGTATGAATGAATCCACACTCCTCGGGAAGAAGCGTCGCATAGACGGGGATTGTCCGCAGGCCCACGCTGAGCAACGCAAAATCACAGACGACCCAGTCTTCGCAGGTGTCGGCGACAATCGTGACCGCGGCTCGTTCGGGAACATCCATGGCCGTCAACATGCCAGCTGCGACACGCTCGATGCGCGCGCCTAACTCGCCCCACGTCACATCGACCCATACTCGTTCGCGCCGAGCGCGCAGCGCAGTATCGGTCGGCGTCTCGCGGATACGATTTTGCACCATCGATCCTACTGTCGAATGTGTCATCAGGTCTCCGTGGTTGAGACCAAGAATCTAGACGATGCACATCGGTACGAGAAGTGAAGTCGCATCGGTCGATGAGAGCCCACTGCACCCACACTGGCATCCCGCTCCGACATCGATGCCCTCGGTCGGCATGAGCTCACTCGAGCCTGGGTCGACGCGGGAGTCTGGGGAGTTCACGCCTCCGACTGTCGTCGATCCAGTGACCGGAGAAGTCTTCGCATTCGAAGATCTTTTCGAGTGATTCAGGTCGAAACCGGAATCTGGTGAAAAGGGGACTCTACGATCCGTTCGACGTCAGGAACCTCATCGACGCAGGGAATCCCGAATCTCTCGAGGATTTCGAGCCGCGGCCCGACGAGCTTCACGTTCGCGCGCTGCATGGCCATGGCAAGTACATAGGCACGCTGCGCGCCTCCGGGAGGTTCAGGAGGAGCGTCTCGACGCAATTCTTCGAGCAACGAATCTGGCCCCTTCGCCATCGCGCGAGCGCAGGCGATCTCGCCGCGGCCGCTGCCGATACCCTCGCTGCATGCGGCCTTCACGTAGAGAGTGCCACCGCTGACGATCGCGGGCTTCTCAGCGAGCGCAACGTAGGTTGCGGCCCGCGACGCCTGATAGAAATTCACTGCTTTGCGAGGCGGTACCTCGAGCAGCATCGATTCGACCGGCTCGACTTCCACGAAATGCTCTCGCCGCGAGAGGCCTGCCGCCTGCTCGAAGGCGTCTTGAATCTCGCCCTCGAAGACCCGGGTCGTGCCCGGCACAAAAAACCGTCCTCGCATCGGCGCGAGCCCCGACGCCAACGCTCGCAATTTCTCGCGGAACGGGTTGCCATCGAGCCATCCGACACGAGCTTTGCATTCCCGCAACATCGTAAGTGAGTGCATCTCGGCGATGCGTTTGCGTGAGCCACAGCCGATCACGATTCCTTTCACGCCTCCCGAAAATCCAGCGTATTGGTGCGGCTCGACCACACCGACACAGACGATCTCGCCGGCTGAGGCGACTGCTCGCGCGACCCCGTCTACAGTGTCGTCGGGATCATGCTGCACCAGATGATGCCCCAGCCGATCGCAAACGTCCGCCAGAGGCTCGAGCTCCTCGAAAGTCATCGGTCGATGAAGACCCAGTCCGACCATGACGGTCGCTCCCGGCGAAGCCAGACTCTCGAGCGCCATGGCGTAATCGATCTGACGGGTCATATCCGGAACGACGATGATGGTGGACATGCTCTATCCTCTGCCTGATGCGCGTCGATCATAACGGATTTTCGCCAGGAGCGTGACAATCCGATCTCGCGTGACGAGACCCAACGCCTTTGCGAACTCACCGACATCTGGTACCAGCCACTCGTTATCAACCCGGGAAATCGATGATCGAATACACCAACTCACTCGAAGATATTACGGCGTCTCAGCTCGAGGGCTTTTTTGCGGACTGGATTCAACATCCAGACCCCGAGACACACCTCGAAATTCTCGAACATTCCTATGCAGTCGTCCTCGCCAAAGACGTAGATACCGACGAGGTCGTTGGATTCGTGAATGCGATCTCGGACGGAGTCCTGACCGCGTATCTACCTCTACTCGAGGTTCGTCCCTCGCATCAGGGACAGGGCATCGGCTCGAATCTCGTACAGGCGATCTGCGAAGAGCTGGCTGACTTCTACATGATCGACGCGATCTGCAACCCCGATGTCGAATCCTTCTACAAGCCGCTCGGTTTTGCACCCCTGAGCGGAATGGCCAAACGCAATTACGACGCCCAGAGAGGCCGTAGATCCGGGGAGTAATGGCCACAAGAGGTGGCAACTCGAGTTGCGGTCGGCGGCATCGCCTGGCCGGAGATCTCCTTGCTCATGGTCACCACAGCCCCATGATATCTGACGATCGAGGTTGTTCTGAGTATCGAGGTCGAAGTTGGTACGGCATTTGCGATACTCTTTCTCATGCAAGTGTTCAAACCACGAGAGGTTCTCGATGAAGACGAAAGCACTCCTTCTACTCGCAGCCATGGGTCTCGCCGCGTGCGGAGGCGATACGACCGAACCCGCTGAACCCCCAGCCGCCGAATTCCTCGGCCCCGACGAAAAGGCCGATAATTTCCGAAGCCAGAGCGCTCAAGAGTACTTCGTGCGTGGAACCACCACGATCACGCTCGAGGCCGAGTATGAAGAGGCCAGCGAAGAAGAGAGAATCGCTGCCGTGACCGAACTCGTACCTTATAAGCAGGTCGTGATCGGATACTTTTTGAATGCCTATCTCATCGACAAATCTGGCGATGCGGACAACGCCGACTATGGCGGGTTCAAGGCTTTGACCAAAAATGGTTCGTACCAGGCTCTGGACGTGCGGCACGTCGACGGCCTGACCTACGAATTTGATTTCGAGCAAGAGGTGGGTGGAGACCTCGACCTGCTCGTCGAACTCGGACAAAACGCCGACGCCGAGCCCCAGGAAGATG
>CAYFTY010000335.1:0-5426 GCA_964346045.1 uncultured Bradymonadales bacterium
TGGCTCGACGCCGGCTCAAGAGACGGATGCCTGGGGTGACGGGGGTGGAAGCGGTCGCGCATTCCTCGACCCAAGCAGTCATCGAATCATCATAGGTCCTGCATCGACTGGAGCTAACGACGCTCCCGGCGCCAACGGCCTAAGCATCGAAGATTATATGTACTGGGCAACGATGAGTTACGTGAACACAGGTGTTTTCAATCAGTGGGGCATCACTCCACCGACACAGGGCAACTACTTTGACCTCGATCTAAATTATCTGCCGGACGTGATGGAGTTGCTTGATGACGAATTTGGTGAACCGCAGCGAGAATTTTACAACCTCGACTTCGAAAGTCAGCGCCGCAATGCAGTCTGGACAAATACTTCCAACTCAAACTTCGAATGGCAGAATAAGCGGTTGTCGTTCAACGTTAACTCCTCTGGCGATGTCGCAAAACACGAGAAATTGAACCTGAAGCCGAACACCACGTATCGAGCCACTTTCGAATCATACATATCAAGCAGCAGCGGCGGCTATCTCTACTTGTGGGCCTATGGCGGTAGCGCCTCAGGGTACGTTGGTACCAATCATGGCAGTTACTGGCTGACAAAGAAGTTTGAGTTCACGACGGGCAGTATCCCTTCCAGCACGGAACTTCGCCTTTACGCGAGTTCCGGCATGGCCGGGTACGTTCGTCTGGTATCCTTGCACGAAGAAGACACCAATCACGACTTTGATACTCAGGACAAGCGCGCCCTCTGGTACAACCCATCAGAGCCAGGAACCAATAGGGCGAGTACCGTGGTCGACGGCAATAACAGTTCTTCCAACATCGATTGGGCGGGCGTCGTATGGGGTCACAGCTAAGCGGGCAACTACAACGATTTCAGCCTCCGCACCAAGCGTCTGGCGCTCCTCGACAACACGTATTACCGTTTCTGCTTCGATAGGAGATACAATCCGGGCGCCGCGATTTCCAAACAGTCTGCGAAGCTAGCCTTTCGTGTGACCACTCAATATTCCACGGTCCACCAAAGCGAGTATTCCGCGCCAGTATCAGGTTGGGTTCGATCTTGCTCCCCCTACGTTCTGACCGGCACCGGACTAACCTGGATCGATTTCGGGACCAACAACGATGTTGATGGCGAAAGCATCCTAGTCGACAACATCACCGTAGAACGGCTCTAGCACGAAGCCACTAAGCGAGGGCTTCGTCTCCTGCGGAGCCCTCGCTAATCTTCTTTTTCTGCTTACCCATTGTTTCATCGGCACGATCTACGGTAAGAGTCCGGGAAGACAGGGAGATGGGAACGCCGCTCATGACGAACCGCTAAACCTCCACTCCTGGCTTAGCTCGCCGTAAGACAAATTCCCGTTCGCAGGTCTGGTGCCGGGTGCTTTTCAACAGCGTCACATTTCTGATCTTCTTCGCCGTGTTCTATGCGGCGTATCTACTGACGCAGAAGCAGCTGAAGCTGCAGAACGTCCTGCTGCTGGTCGGGAGCTACATTTTCTACGGCTGGTGGGACTGGCGATTTCTCGGTCTCATCGCGATTTCTACAGTCGTAGACTTCATGGTCGGGCGCCTCATGGCGGCTCGCGAAGACGAGTCAACCCGCAAGCGCCTGCTCCTGGTCTCGGTCGCCACGAATCTGGGGATTCTTGGCCTTTTCAAATACTTCAATTTCTTTGCCGAGAGCGCCGTCGACCTCTTGAATCTGGTCGGTTTTGCGGCCGACCCGGTAACGTTGAACATCATCCTTCCGGTAGGAATCTCGTTCTACACATTCCAGACGATGAGCTACACGATCGACGTGTATCGGAGAAAGATTCCAGCGACGGATTCCCTGCTCGATTTCGCGGTCTTCGTCGCGTTCTTTCCGCAACTCGTCGCCGGTCCGATCGAACGCGCGGCGCACCTCATACCGCAGGTAAGCCATCGACGGATCATCGACTCCGAGGCCGTGAATGCCGGGATCTTTCTGATCCTCTACGGCTATTTCCAAAAGGTCTTCATTGCCGACAATGCGGCGAAGATCGTGAACGAGGTCTTCGGCAAACATCAGGCATATTCGGATCTCGACCTGGTTCTGGCCGTGGTCGCGTTCGCGATCCAGATTTACGGGGATTTCTCGGGCTATTCGAAGATTGCCCGCGGACTCGCGAAGCTCATGGGCTTCGAACTCATGGTGAACTTCAGACTGCCGTATTTCGCCCTGAATCCCAGCGATTTCTGGCAGCGCTGGCATATCTCGCTTTCATCGTGGCTGCGCGATTACCTCTACATCAGTCTCGGCGGCAATCGAGCTGGCAAGTACAAGACCTATCGCAACCTCGCGATCACGATGCTTCTCGGAGGCCTCTGGCACGGCGCGGCGTGGAACTTCGTACTCTGGGGCGCTTTTCACGGCGCGATATTGATCATCTACCGCGCCGCCGGTGCAATTCCCGAGCGAATGGAAGGCATCGCTAAAGGGCTCGAATGGCGACCGGTCAAACTACTCCGATGGGCGGTCATGCTGGCACTCACGCTCTTCGGGTGGCTCTTGTTCCGAGCCACAAATGCTGAACAAATCTGGTATTTCATCGAGAATGCCTCGTTCGAGCCTACGAAGAATTCACTGAATTACACCAAGGCCATCCTCTTCTACACGTGGCCGCTGGTGCTGATTCAGCTCGCCCAGCACTTTCGTCGAGACCTGCTGATACTCGTTCGCATGCCTCTACCAATCTGTGCGTTCATCTACGCGCTCATGCTCGCCATGATCCTCGCGTTGGGCGCACGTGAATCCTCCGAATTCATTTACTTCCAATTCTAATGAACGAACACGAAGACATCGTCGTACATGCGTCGCGGGACTTTCCCGACGAACCACCGCGCGAGGACTTGCCTCGAGAGGAGCTGCCTCAGGCGACTTACCGCTCGATCGCGATCACTCTCGTGGCATTCGCGCTCTTCTTTGGACTCATCAACTGGGCCGCCTCGGAGTATCTCGGGCACTACACGCCCAACCGCGGCTATTGGATCGTTCACCACAAGTGGAGCCTTCTCGAAGAGAGCGAGCCCGTCGACACGCTCATTCTTGGGGACTCGAGCTGCAATCAGGGAATTGATCCGGCCGAATGGACTCTACTTACGGGCGAATCGGCGCTGAATCTATGCTCGATCGGTAATATGGTGACTCTCGACAATGTCTGGATGCTCGAGCGCTACCTCGAGCGACACGAGCCGCCAGAGCGGATTCTCGTCGGGCACGTCTACGATATGTGGCATCGTGATTTGAATCCGCAACTGCTGGGCCAGGTACCGCGACGATTCGGCTTCTGGTGGAATTCGAGAGCACCAGCCAACGTCACCCCGCGGGAGGCTCTCTCGGTCTTTTCGTCACGCTACCTGCCCACCATCAGCCAAAATGCATCGCTCAAGGACGCCTTCCGAAAATTGCTACATCGACCGAAATCGTTCTTCGATCGACGATTTTCGATGCGAGATGACGGATTCATGCCCTGGCAGAAGGCTTATCCCAACGGTGTTCGCAATGACACCAGAGGGCACCTGAATTTCGTGCGAGAAAACGAATTCGAGATGTCGAAAGACAGCCGGCTCGGGCTCAATAAACTCGTCGAAATTGCCGAGGCGCATGATATCCAAGTTCACCTGGTGAGAAGCCCGGCTTACCAGGGGATGGCCCGGAATGCTCGATGGCAAGAGTACAATCGGGGTCTCATCGGTGCGCTCTCCGAGGCCACGAAGGAGAGCGCGAAGGTTCATCTTCATCAAGAGCTATACACCTATCCAGCCGACCAGATGGAGAATGCCGATCATCTGATTACGAGCGCCGCGAGTGATTATACCCGTAAGATCGCGAAGATGATTACGGGCGCGGAACTACCCAACGAGGTCGAGCTCGAGGTCGACGGTGAAGCACGTGTTCTAAATGGCCCCGCACGGACCTTCTCGGCAGGCAGCCCAGCCGCCCAGGTGGTCGACGAGACACTGGATTCACTCGTCTACTCACCACGCACCTTCACCTATCACATCCCTTTGAGACTCGAGGCACGGCCTCAGGGTCGCGCAGCTGTACTCTCAAAGTGGGCGACACAAGAGGACGATCGATCGCTGGAAGTCGGAGTCACTGAGTTCCAACTGCCGTATCTGGCGATTTCGCCCAACGGAAAGTGGGATAAGGCCACGAAGATGGTGGCGGGCGAACGCTCACTTCGGCTCGGCCAAGACCACCTACTGACCGTCGTCTACGAAGCGTCGAGACAAATTTCTCTCTACCTCGACGGTGTGAGAATTGCTCAAGAGAGAGGCCGGACGATTCCAGCAGGAGCCAATCGAGCGGCAACAGCTTTGCGAATAGGCAATCGCGCCGGTGATCAGAGGGAGTTTGCATTCCCAGGTGCCATCGGTGGGATCCACTTCGAACGCCGTTCGAACAACGCCGCCGAAGTCGCTGCCTTTGCGCGCAAGGTGGGTGCAAAGCCTCTCAATTGGCCCGAATTGAAGCGGGTCACGAGCAACCCTGGGTTCCACTGGTTCGCCTATTACGACAAGCAGCAATTCAGCGATGATATGCGCTACCTTTTGACGGCGCGCGTCGACTTCGAAAATCGTTCGCCAGAGCCTGGTGACGTCATCAAGGTCGGTATGGTCGACCTTCGTGAAGGCAATCGATGGATCGAGTTGGGCGAAACCCGCGCATGGAACTGGCAACAGGGGTGCATGCTTCAGTGGCGCCCCGAACATCCGAATCAGGTGATGTGGAACGACCGAGAAGACGGCAAGTTCGTGCTACGCATACTCGACGTCGAAACCGGCGCTCTGCGCACCTTGCCAAAACCCATCTACCACGTTTCCCCAAACGGCAAATACGCGGTCGGCACCGACTTCGGACGCATTCAGGACACTCGCCCTGGGTATGGATATGCAGGAATTCGTGACCCACACAAAAAAGTCGACGCCCCCGTAGCGTCATCCATTTTTCGAATCAATCTCGACGCCGGTGAATGGAAGAACATCGTCACCCTCGAAGAGGTCGCAGCCATCAAAGGCGGGCGCAAGTCTGCGATCGAAGGAAAACACTACTTCAACCATCTGCAATTCAACACGACAGGGGACCGTTTCCTCTTCTTACATCGTTGGCTTCCCCACCACGGCAGGGGTTTTCGGACTCGTATGTTCACTGCGGACGCCAACGGAGAGAAAGTCGAACTCATCCTCGAGAAGCCAGGCATCTCGCACTACGTCTGGCGCGATCAAGATCATATCTTGAACTGGGTTGGGCACTACAAGGGCTACGTTCTTATCAAAGATCCGGAGGGGTATCAGAAGACTGTGCTGAAGGTCGAAAATGGCCACCAGAGCTACGTGCCGGGTACGGACAATCGATGGATCGTCACCGACACCTACCCGAGCCGCGGCGACAGAATGCAAACC
>CAYFTY010000336.1:0-5404 GCA_964346045.1 uncultured Bradymonadales bacterium
GGGCGGTGGCGGCTCGAGACCCCGCGGTACTCGCGGCGGTCCCGAGGGGGAGGCGCGCCTCGTTTTACGCGGCCTCAGACGCCGAGCTTGCCCGAGTGCTGCGCGAAATGTTGCCGGCGATGGCCGAGTGGGGCGATGAGCCCGCGGCCCGAAAGACCCGGCAGAAGTGGCTTGGCCTCGTGGTTTCAGAATCGCAGAGGTTTCTGCGCGAGCATGACGAGACGCGGCTTCGCCGCGAGCTCATCGAACTCTATCGAACTGCAAGTGCGTTGCTCGACGAGCATCCTCGCGGCTATGTCGAAAGGGTCGGCAAAATCGAGGCTCCCCCGCTGGTGCTCGGGACAGTCGACCTCGCCGTCGATGACCCCGTCGGGCCACAACCGCGAATCGAAGTCGAATTCACGTCGGTCTGGAGTATTGCGGTCTTGCCGGCTGCAAGTGCAGCTGATTGGACGGTTGGCTGGCCGCGGGAGGAGCCATGAGAGCTCTTTTCTTCATGCTCGTCTTCCTCGTTGCTGCACCGGCTGCGGCCGAGACCTGCGAATACGATGCGGAGTGTGAGTCGAATGAGATCTGTCGTGAGGGGCAATGTGTCGACGAGTCGGATGTGATCTGCGGTCGCGATGATCGTCAATGTCGAATCCGCGTGTTGAAACGACGCAATCAGGCGCGCCGACTGCAGCGTATGATTCGTGAAGAACGAGAGGTCGAACGGGTTCTCGAGCGAAGGCGCGCTGACTCCGTCCAAGAGAACCCGAGAATTCGAGACCGACTCTCCGCGGGCCTTCGGGTTTCGATCTTTACGCCCCTGGGGTTCGGCGTTGGATATGGATTCACACCTCATATACGCGCCGAGTTTCAATACGCGCATCAGGAAGGCGATATCTCCAACAACGAGATCTCCGGCTTTCACGAAGGCTCGTTTTTCGAAGCTGCGCTGGTGTGGATCCCGTTCGACGCGTGGGCGACCGTCTATGGCTCGGCGGGTATCTCCGTGCTCAGCGGGACATTCAATTCGTTCGGCGGCTTCGGCTCGGTCTCACCCGCTGGCGAGCTAGATACGATCTACCACGCGCTCGCGCTCGGGGGCGGTTTCGACATACAGTTCGAATTCGGTCTGCATACGCGGCTGGGGCTCGCGTACCGGCCCCTGCTTTATAATCAGGCGAGCTTTGAGCCGGGGGTCTATGATCCCGAGACCCAATCGGGTTTGAGCACCTGGTTTGGTGAAGATATCTCGCTCGATCTGGTATGGCTGATTGGATGGGCATTCTGATGAAAGAAACCAAATGGATATGTGCCGCGTTGACACTCGCGCTGATTTTGGTCGCTTTTGAAGCTGCCGCACAGGATTCCGAAAGCGAGAGTCCGAGTCTCTCGCAGACGCCCCTGGTCGTCGACGACGTCGATGACCCTGCAGATGAAGAGGACGCCAGCGAAGCGCCTGACGCCGAGACTCGGCCGGCCGTGGACCGTGAGGCTCGCTACTATCGCATTCGCGAATCGGCCAGGCGGCAGATCCAGAGCGGTCAGGGCCAGGTTCATATCTACCAGATCGCCGAAGAGATGACCGACGATCTCATCGCCGATCTTCGAGATCTCAACGACGCCGTCGTGTCCCCGATGGCCATACGAAAGATCGGGCTCTCCCCGAATTTGTCGGAGTCATTCGGCGAATTCGTCGAGGCCACCGTCGTCTCGGGGGTTGCTAATAGTACGAGTAAGACGGTCAAGAGATGTGTGGCCTGTTCGGCGCTCCGCTCGAGAATCGAGGACGGCTCGTGGGTCGTGTCACTCGGTGTGACCGAGCAGGCCGAGTTGCGCGATGAAGCCAACAAGCTTGGTGTGAAGACATTTCTCGATGTCCGATTCGCGTTTTTCCCCGGCGCCAATATTGTCGCGATGCAGGTCGAAATCTTGCGGGCCGAAGACTCGGCCGTGCTCTGGAGCGAAACCTATCGATCGGATGCGACCACGGCCGCCGTTTTGCGAAGTGGCGACCGCGTCCTGACGCGCGCTGAACGGGTCAAAGAGCTCGAACGAAAACTCGAGCAGCGGCCGACTTACGGTCATATCCTCTATGTAGGAGGCACCTATATTCCGTACGATTCGCCAGATGGAGGCATCTTTGGCGCAGCGATCGGCTACCGGCTCTACGAACGATTCGGCGAAGACCTGCGATGGCTCTTTGGCGTCGGTGCAGAAGGGTTTGCCAACTTCAGTCAGACCAATGGTCTTCTAGGCTCCTTTGTAGGAGCGACCATGCATTACCAGGTCACCGAGCCTAACCTCAATGGAATCATCGTTCGCACGGGGCCTACGATCAGCGGATTCTTCGCGGGCAGTGAGGGCAATTCGGCGGCCATCGAGTGGGGTGTCGACGGCATCTTCCAGTTCAGGCTCGGTGCCGGCCTGAGCCTGATGTACTTCGTGCCCGTGACCTTTGCCGAGGCGGACCTCGGTGGATTCGGCATCAAAGGCCGCGTATCGTTCAACTGGTGAGGACATGATGAATGCACGCATGATTGCCATATTTGTTGCCTTCATCGGTTTGGTTGCGGCTTCTGGCTGTGCGACCGAGCCGCCCAGGTCGACCATCGTGGTGCCGAGCACCGCGACCACTGCGCCCGAATATCGGGGTGATGGGTCGATTCCGACCCGCCGTTATGTGGTGCGGATGTCTGATGGTCAGCGCGACTGGGAGGTCGAGTTCCCCGAGACGGCGACGGGATACGAGATCCGAATTCCACTCGAAGAAGGCGGAAGCGCGCCGGGCATGCGATGGGATGGGCCGGGTATGACCGACGCCGATCGTGAGCTCATGAAGGACATGCGTCGCTCGAATCCGGCTCTCGAGCGTGAGGGTGTCTTTGTCGATGGGCGAAACGTCCAAGATCCGGATTCGGCGACCCCCGGAGCCGAGCTCACCGAAGAGGGCGAAGTTGCACGCGAACGAGAGGCGGGTGCCAGAGTCGGTGAAGATCAGCCTGCACAGAGTCGCCCCTCGTATCTTCTCGGCATCGACGAGGTACAGAAGCTCTACGGGCTCGGAAATTACGAATTGGCGATGGTTCGTCTCACCAACCTGGAGAAAGCGTACCCCAATGATG
Source organism: uncultured Bradymonadales bacterium (assembly GCA_964346045.1). Lineage (GTDB taxonomy): Bacteria > Myxococcota_A > Bradymonadia > Bradymonadales > Bradymonadaceae > CAYFTY01. The sequence goes on from CAYFTY010000336.1 coordinate 3,111, forward strand.
AGAGGCTTCTCTCCATGAAGGGAACGCTCTGGCTCAAGCTTGGCCGTGAAGATCTCGCCCGCGAGACCTGGGAACGAGTCTTGCAAGTCAATCCTGACAATCGCGCGGTGCTCGAAGCGCTGAAACAACTGGAATGATGGACTTTCGCTCATGCATGTAATCATCGGCGCACTCATGGTAGTCGGCTCGTTCATCCTCGCGATGGACTACATGTCGATGGAATTCGACGGATTTCTGAATGTCTATTCGGGGATTTTGCTGGTGGGTGTTCCGATTGGGCTGACGATCATGACCTATCGATTCGCCACCATCTGGGAGGCGATTCGTGCGCTCGTCGATTCGCTGGTGCGAAATCCGGCGCGAGAGCGCGAGCGCCTCGGGCGTGCTCTGGTCGAATTCGGTCGCGAAGTCAGGCGCGATAAGGCCGCCTCGGCATCGAACGTGATCGAGTCCGAGCCCGACCCGATGTTTCGCCGGCTGGGGCGACATGTCCTGCAAAAGACCGATATCGCCGAGATCGAGGCCGACGCGCTGATCACAGGGCGACGTGAGATCGCACGGTACGAAGACGGGGCCAAGGTCTTCTCGACGCTCGGTGATTTTGCACCGGCCATGGGGATGATCGGTACAGTCATCGGCCTGATTCAGCTACTCGCGAATATGCGGGACTTCGACAAGCTCGGCCCCGGCATGGCGATCGCGCTCTTGACCACCTTCTATGGTCTGATCCTCGGGCATCTGGTCTATCTGCCGCTCGCCCGCATCATCAACGACTACGCGAGCTCTCGCGCCCAGAATCTCAATCTGGTCACCGATGCCATGATGAAGATTGTTCGCAGACGTCCGATGCACGAAATCCAGGACGTTGCCGAGACCTCGGAGACGCCTCGAGCAAAGGGCGCTGAAACGGTCGCGAGGCGAGCATGAATCAGCCGCAGCCCTATTTTGGTGAGGACCGATTCAAAATCACCGAGCGCAGTCGGCGCGCGGGATGGATCGTGAGCTATGCCGACCTGATGACGATCATTTTGACCTTCATGATTCTGCTCCTTTCGATCTCGACGATCGCTCAGACGAAATTCGATCTGCTGGTCGAGGCACTGACCGGACGGCAGGTGGGAAATCTGCAGGAGGTGAAGATCAAGGTCGACGACTACATCAAGTCCAAGGCGCTGGGCGCCGAGGTCATGACCAACATCGATGAGAATGGCCTGACGATCGAATTCTCGAATGCGTTGCTCTTCGAGTCGGGCGAGGCCGAACTCACCGAACGCGCCTCAGGCGTATTCGAGCCGATTGCCAACCATCTCGTCGAAGATCTGGATCCTGAATACGGACTCGTCGTCGAGGGCTATACCGACGACGTGCCGATATCGAATTCGCGTTATGGCTCGAACTGGGAGCTCTCGACGGGCCGCGCGATTCACGTGATGGAGCGGCTCACCGAGTATGGTCTCGACCGCAGACGTATCTCGGTGCAGGGCTTTGCGGATACCCGCGCCGCCACGGAGGTGGATATCTCCGATCGAGGGGCGCGTTCGATGCTCGATGAAGACGAACTCGAAGAAGCACGCTCGGCCAATCGCCGGGTCGTGATTCGGATCGATCGACTGCACACCGATGTCCTCGAGCGTGTACTGGGGGAGTCCGCCGCTGGCGGTGAGGAAGAGGAAAAACCATGAAGAAGATTTTCGGGATCATCGTTGCCTTCGGGCTCCTCTGCACGGCGACACTGGCTTTGGCACAAGACGCCCCACGCCTGAGCGCCCAGGAGCGCGCGACCGTCGAGGGTCAGAAGGCAGCGATTTCACGCGAGGCACGCGAGACGGTCGAGGCACTCTTTTCGCGGCTCTGTCCGGGGCGATGTGAGCTCGTCTCGGTGGCGGTCGAAATGGCGAAACCGCGACCCGTGGGCGAGGTCGTGCCCGGATTCGAAACCACCCGGGCGCCCAATTTCGCGGTCGAGCCGAGGTCGGTCGAGGTGACGGTTCTCCTCGACTCGAAACTTCCGGCGAACTTCCGGCGCAACATTCCACGCATGATTCAGTATCGGCTCAACGAGCTCGCACCCAATATCCAGGTGCGCCCGGAGATGCTGGACTTTCCCGAGCCGCAGCTTCAGCCCCCGGCGCCAGCTCTACCTGAGCCTCCCCGAGCTGAACCCGAGCCTGTGACCACGCCCGAGCCGCAACCCGAGGCTGCGGGCGAGGAGGCGGTCGCGGCCGAGGAGCCGGCTGCCGAGGAGAAGAGCGCATGGCAAGAACTCCAGCCCTTGTTGAGCGAGATCGCTCCAT
>CAYFTY010000337.1:0-5402 GCA_964346045.1 uncultured Bradymonadales bacterium
TTGCAGCGTGTGAAGAGTCAGATCACGGAGCATTCCGACCATTTTGCCCGGCAAGGACCCCAAACGGGTGACCCGACGACGACCTCGAACGGAAATCCGAGAGTCGAAACTTCGTAGAGTCTCGTTCGCCAAGCAATACCGCCTTTGGAAGGACTTCAGGTACTGGTTCTCCTACCGTCCCCGCAGGTACTGGTTCTCCTACCGTCGTTCGGCGCTCGGATTTCATGCAGCAGGCTTTCTCGAATAGCGCGCGCAAGCGAAACCTGGACCTCAACCGTCGCGAAAATATCTGGCTCGTCAAACAATGGCGCCGGAAGGAGAACTTCCGGTACTCTCAATCGGTACTTGTTCTCTCAGTCGATCGACGACAGCTCGCCGATGACGTGCATAGTCTCGCCGTGTGGCGAGTGGATCCAGAACTCCTGGCCCGAGTCGGTCTGCACGACCCAACCTAAAAATGAACTTTATTTCACTTTTTGATTTTGATAGGAATGCCATCGTCTTGTGATAGAGAGTGTTTTGAAACGAATCTTGCATTGCGTCCTCTTTTCATCTGTCGCGACCCTTTGTGGGTGCATTTCATTCGAGCAGGATGTCGCGGGCGAATGTAGTCGCGGCCCCGAACCCGAGTTGTCGGCGTTCGAATGTCGTAGCTCGATCGAAAACTACGTGGAAGCGGAGACGGATTTTGACGCCGTCGTAGTCTTCCGAAACGGTGAACTCGTGATGAAGTGGGGAGCTTATGACCGCGCGATGAATTCGGCATCGGTTCGAAAAAGCGTGATTAGCGTTCTCTACGGCATCGCTGCCGAGCGAGGTCTGGTCGACCCGGACGCATCGCTCGAAGAGATCGAAGTCGGCGACTCGAAGCAACCTCTGACCGAGACCGAAAAGTCGGCGACGATCCGTGATTTATTGCAGGCACGATCGGGGGTGTATCTGGATTCGATCGGACTTCCCGAAAGCTGGAGAGAAGTTCGTCCGTCGCGTGGCGCTTACGACCCCGGAGAGTACTGGTACTACAACAACTGGGACTTCAATGCCCTGGCGACCATCTTCGAGAAAACCACGGGGCTGAGCGTCGGCGAGGCGATCGCAGAATGGCTCGCCGAACCGCTTCAGATGCAGACATTTTGCTCGGATCATGTCACCTACGAATCTGCCGATTACACAGAGCACGAGATGTGGCGTGTATATATCTCGGCTCTCGATCTGGGGCTAATCGGCAACATGATGGCCCAACGCGGGACCTACGAAAGCGAGCAGATCGTAGCCGAATCGTGGGCCGAGGCGAGTTTCGAGTCGTATTCGGAAGTGCGCGAGGTTCGCTCCGATCTCGACTACAGCGGCTACGGCTACCTCTGGTGGCTCGATGGGGATACCAACACGGTCTGGGCCGACGGTTCGGGGGGACAGTTCATGATCATAAACCCGCAAACAGGAACCGTCGTCGTGACCCGAAATAACACCGGACAGTCGATCCCCGGTCGCGTTTGGAACGGCATCGACGGCGACGGCCGGGTATCCCACCAGATCGCACAGTCCATCTACGAAAAAGTGGAGGAGTGCCCATGAAAGCCCATTCTCTGATGTTGGTGCTGGCCTTCTCGATGCTCTCGGCAACTTCGTATGCAGAAGCGGATGCCGCGGCGAAAGAGAGTGCCGACGACGAAGCCGAGCATTCACGCAACGCCGCCTACGTCGAACTCGGCGGTCCGGGCATCTTCTACAGCCTCAACTACGAACGCTTTTTTGGTGACTCGTGGAGCGTTCGCTGGGGACTTTCCGGGGTTAGCTTCGTAGAAGACGGCACGAGCGATGCGATGACGGTATTCGTCGTACCGATCACCGGGCAATATCTCTTCTTCGAAGGTTCGCATCATCTCGAACTCGGTGGCGGGATTCACACCGGCTTTGTCCATAGCGACCTGAATGAATTCGACGAGAGCGAACTCTTCGGGCTCATCACAATCGTGGGCTCGATTGGCTACCGATATCAACCGATCGACGGAGGTCTGGTTTTTCGCGCCACCTTTTCACCCATGTACTGGGGTGAACGATTCGATATCCTCGGGAGCGCATTTCAACTCTGGGCGGGCCTGAGTGCGGGCTATGCGTTCTGAAATGACCCGCTCACGCACTCCTCGCGATATCTCTGACCCGGTTCGTATATATGCAGAAACGCGCCCGGCAGACCCACCAAGCCATCATCGAGGCCGCAGCCGACGAATTTGCCGAGAATGGCTATCAAGGAACGAATACCAAGAGCATAGCCGGGCGAGCCGAGGTTTCGGTCGGCTCGGTTTACCGTTATTTTGCGGATAAATCCGAACTCCTGCACAATGTGGCTTCTGCGCGCTACGATCGGCTCCTTCAGGCGATCCAATACCCGCCAGAGATGACACTCGGGGATGTCCCCGATGTGGCACGTCACGCGGTCGAATCGGTACTCTCGTACCATCGTCGACGCTTCGCGCTGCACGATGTGATTCAGTTGAGACGTCGCGTCGATCAACTGCTCGACGAACTCGCCGCGCGCACCGACAAGATCCTAATCGAACGCACCATCGAAATGATGAGAAGGCTCGGAGCCCGAGGCGACGTCGAGTTTATGGGGCTTCATCTTCTGAGCATGATCGAGGCATCCACACGCGCGCACCTTGCGTCCCCCATCGTCGATGACGAGCGATTCATCGACGGGCTGACCCGAGCTGTCGCACTCCTCGTTCGAGACTGCGTCCAAGGCGGCGGTGATACCTGATGCAAGGCTCGACAGACTCAACCCACCGCCGACAGCTCTCCAATCACGTGCATGATCTCGCCGTCTGGCGAGTGTATCCAGAACTCCTGGCCCGAGTCGGTCTGGCGGGATGAGAATACGACCTTCGAGGGCAGGTAAATGGGCTTTTTGAACTCACACTTCAGCTCGTACGGGAGCTCCGGAACGTCTCCGTCGAGCTCGCCAATTGCGCGGGCGATCGACCACATGCCGTGGATGATCTGGCGCTTGAAACCGAAGAGTTTGGCGGTCGGTCCGAAGAGGTGAATCGGGTTGTAATCCCCGCTGACACCAGCGTACTGGCGACCGAGACCGGCCGGAAGGCTCCAGGTCGTCGAGCGGTCGAGATTTTCGGGGGCTCCGGGCTTCGGTTCGTCGCGCTTCGACTTCGTCTTGTCTTTCTTTTTGTGCGGCTGTTTGACGATCGCGGTGGTGATGCCCTCCCAGACGACGTCGAGACCAACCTTGAACTCGGTCATCAGGTCGAAGGTGACGCCCGAGCGATGCTCTTCGTGTCCTTCGACCCAGCAGTCGAGGCTGAGGCGGTCTCCGGGATAGATCGGCTTGTGGTAGCGGATCGTCTGCTCGACGTGGACCACGCCCATCGCGGGCAACGGAAAGTTCTCGTTGGTGATGATCTGGCCGTGGACGGGCCCGGCGAGTACTTGCGGAAAGGTAGACGCAATGCGGCCATCCTTCGGCTCGACGATCTTGCAAACCTCATTGTATTTCTCGATCTCGGCGCGCTTGATCGCCACCTGGTCGAGGTGCGCCTCGATGCGCGGAATCGTACCGTCGAGCTTCGTGGATTTGCGGTCAGTCAGCGCCCGTCCATAGGTCGAGAGCATCGAAGGTAGCGAATCGAATTGAAGCTCGGTCGTCATGGGTTCACCAGGGTGTTTGAGTCTTCCAATCAACGGGCCACTCGGACCCGCGGTTGCCAGGAATCTCGCGGCCTCGGGGGTCGGTCACGAAATTGCCGACGTCGGCGAATGCGCGCTCGGCATTGATACGGCCATCGCGCTTTCGCATGGGCTCGAAGCGCGCGCCGCGCTTGACGCAGACGACCTCGTGAGGCCCGGGTCGAAGGTCGACGAGCGCCCCTTTTCGCGCCGGGTTCATCAATTGTTCTTCGTTGCCGATGGGGTCGGCGATCGTCTTGGCCTTGAGCGTCCAGACCAGGAGCGACGTCGGGTCTTTGTCGGTGAATTCCTTCTTCAAGAGGTCTTTTTGACCGTAAAACGACTTGCCGATGTCGTTCTGATTCACCGGCCCCGCCATCAGGCAGATACCGGCGAGCAGGTCGCAATCGCCGGGCATGTCGACGCATCCCATGATCTCGGCGACCAGCGCGCTTCGGGCCGACGCCGCGCCGAATGCGCGAACGGCCAGGTCCCAGTCGATGCCCTCGGCTTCGATTTCGCCGCGGTCGAGTCCGCCGATGTAGATGCGCTGCCCGGCCAGCGCGAAGGCTTTCTTTCCCCGCGACGCGTTTCGACTAAAGGCTTTGCCCGTGGGAAGGTCGGCCCAGAGTGGAATCCCCTTCATCACGTGTTCGGTCGCCTCGTCGAGCATATTCCTCACGTCGCGCAGTCGCTGCTTGCCATTGGGCGTAAGCACGTCGATGCGTTCGAGTAGGAGCAGATCTTTGCTGCGTTCGCGGTCGATGCCGGTCCAATGAACGAATGCATTGTAGGCAGCCCTGCCTGCCATCACCGTGAGCTCGTCGGGAACGTCCATATCCTGACGATGCTGGTAGGCATCGGGGGCCTTGTCTTCTTGATTGATGCCGGGCTGAATACGTTCGCTCCGAAACGCCAGCATATTCGCGCCGATCTTTCGCCATGCTTCGTCGGTCACGGCGTCAAAGGTGTCGTCTTCGACCTCTCCGACCTGCGCGACGATGCCTGCGCGCCAGCCTTTGCCGCGTTCGGCGGCGCTCAATCCCGCGAGCTTTTCGATCTCTCGGATCACGCTCTTATTCTTGCGCCGCAATTCGCCCGAAAAAGGCGCGATGGTGACCTGGGCGCGGCGCTTTCCGTGCGAGGCAACGACAGTGGCGCGCTCCATGGCGTCGCCCAGAATGCCGACGTGCAGCTCCTGCAAATAGCCGATGGTCGGGATGTCATCGATGTGTTGAAAGCGCTTACGCAGTGCGCGGATCGCCACGGTCGCAAGGCTTACGACTGGCTTGTGCCCGATGAAGGTCAGCAGCAGCGTAAATGGTGTTCGATAAGGCCGGGTAAAGACTACGTGCGTGTACGCAGCGTTCTGCAGCGGCTCGGCCTCGGCACCCTCGAGCTGACTCAGAAGCTCGTACATATTGGCCGAGTCTTCGGGGCCGAGGAGTGCTTCGCGATGCCCCCGGTAATTGGTCGACTGGCGCGCGGTCATGATGCCCAGTGAGGTCTCCTCGAACAGCTCGTGCTCGGTGGGTCGGTCGGGGTTTTCGACGAACTCCGACGGCCGCTCCATCGAGAGGAGCGGCATCAACGACTCTGCCTCAGCCTTCGTCAGGTTCACGCGATGCCGATAACCGACCGGCGAGGTCGACGCCAGACTTGTCGGGAGCGAGTAGCGCGTCTTCTTTTCGCCGCCCGCGAATTCGGCGTTACGCCTGACC
>CAYFTY010000338.1:0-5393 GCA_964346045.1 uncultured Bradymonadales bacterium
GGTCTTCGGCTCCCTCTACCAGATTGAGGAAACGGGGTTTCCGCCCGGCACGATTTATTCAGCTGCCTCGATAAGTCGAGTACCCAAAGGGATTGAGCAAAAGCGGCACATGATAATGCTCGTCGGGCGCATCGACTTCGAACACGATCGAGGCGCTCGGGTAAAATGCATCCTGCCCGGTGCGATCGAAGTAAGCGCCGATGGCGAAGGAGATGCGATAGGTGCCGGCGTCGAGGTCGTCCGACATCAGGTCTGAGATGCGACCGTCGTCGTCGGTCGTACCCGAGCCGACGGGTTGCCAGTCTTGGCCGTCGAGCTGCTCGAGTTTGACATCGACGCCCTGCGCGGGACGGCCGACGGAGGTGTCGAGAATATGCGTCGTGATGGGACTACCCATGGTCTAGCTCCAATTTTTCGAGTCGCAATTCTGTGATTTTGGCCTGTTCGCCGGCGGCGATTTCGAGCTCGCGTTCGGGGTCGTTGTCGATGCGATCTTCGAGAAGCCCGAGCATCTCTTCGGCAGATTTGCCCGAGGCACAGACGATGAAGATGTAACCGAAACGGTCGAGATACTCGGCGTTCTTGTCTCGCAGGCGCAAGAGGACGGTTTCCTCGGCATCGGCCACGGCTGCCTGCTCATCCGAAGACCACGATGAGGTGGTCGCAAATTTTTCTCGGAGTTTTGCGAGGTCAGCGCCGATCTGCGGATGGTGGCTGAACGCTTCGAGGATGTCGCATTTGTCCATCTCAGCCCAGATTTTGCGGGCTCGTTGGTAGAGCGCCTCTTCGTCTTCGAAGGGCCGCGAGTTGGCCATGGCAGTGGCCCAACGGCGTGCGCCGCAGCAGCGCATCATGGCGTCGACAGCGGATTCATGCTCCAGAGCATTCAAGGCTTGGATATTCGGCATCAATCTTCCTCGCGAGTTCCGTAGAGTCGTAGCCGGCTCAGTCCGCCGTCGGGAAACATGTTGACCCGAACGTGCGTCGCGAGCCCGACATACTGTAGGTCGCCGTCCAGATGATGCCGGCGGTCAGCCTCGAGTTTGGTCTCTTTGACGAGCGTCATCCACGCATCGCTCGAGATGAGCTCGGTGATCGATGCGTCGGCGTTATCGATCGCATCGATCGAGCAGCGGTCGGGGTAGTTGCCCTTGAAGAAGTGCGTGTCGACAATCGGCACTCGAATTCGACCGCGCGCTGCCAGCCTCACGATGATCCAATCATGCCCCGGATGTCGTTTTCGACGCGTCTCCCAGCCATCGCCCATGTCGGTCGCGGCGGCTGGTTTGATGAGATTTTGCATCGGGCTGAAGAACATATCACTACAGGCGAGGGTCATGGCGCCGTTATGGAGCGCCGCCAGGTCGTATTCGTCGTCTTCGAGCTGCGCCCGCGTGTCCGCATGATGTTCGATGACCTTCCAATTCTCTCGCACATCTCCATAGACTCGCAATCTCGCCACACCGCCGTCAGGGTAGATGCGAAGACGCACGTGCGATGCCACCGCGTCGTGCGAGGCGACGAAGACATTCTGAGAGCCTGCTTTGAGCGCCGATTGCGAGAGCACCTCGGTCCAGTCGGCGTCTTTCAACTCGTCGAGGGTGGCGTCGCCACGCATATGACAGGCATCGACGGCCGCATAGGGAGGGTGATTTCCCAGGAAGTGATTGGTATCGATGTCGAGCGCTCGAATTTGCCCCGTTGCACCGAGCTTCAGAATGCACCAGTCGTGGTCTGGGCCGCCCCGTCGACGGCGTGACTCCCAGCCGTCCATCCATTTGCCGCGCTCGGTGTATTTGCCCTCGATGAAAACGCCTCGTCCAGGTTTGACGAGGTTTTCTGCTTCGGCAAAAAACTCATCTGAGCATCCGAGGACCTCGCCTCCGAGTGCTTCAGAAACGAGATCGACGAGACCGGTAAAAGCCGCACTTTCAGAATTCATAGCCTTTGACGCGTTTGAGCAGCGGTTGTCCGCGCGGAGCATCGAATTGCGCTCCGTCGTAGACGAGTTTTCCGCGCAGATAGGTGCGCTCGACGCGGCCCAAGATGGCGCGTCCGAGATAGGGCGTCAACCGATTGCGGAAATGAAGGTCATCCTCGGTGACCACGCCGGCAGCCTCGGGGTCGAAGATGGCCAGGTCGGCATCTCGTCCGGTTGCGATCGCTCCCTTCGAGTTTTGAAGCCCGGCGAGCCGGGCCGGATTTTCAGACATCCACCGCGCGATCGAATCGAGGCCGTGTCCGCGCTCGGAAACTTCGCGCCACATCAATGGAAGGCTCAACCCGAGCGAGGCAATCCCGCCCCACGCCTCGGCGAAATTTCCCTCGTCGAGGAGCTTGAGATCGGGCGTCGATGGGGAGTGGTCTGTCACCACCATCGAAACGAGCCCCGACTCGAGGGCCCGCCAGAGGTCTTCGCGATTCTCGCCATTACGGATCGGTGGACAGCACTTGAATTCGCATCGTCCGCGGTCGACGTCGCCGGCTTCGAGCAAGAGATATTGAGGACAGCTTTCGACCGTGATCGGGATGCCCGAGGCTTTCGCGACTGCGAGCGGCTCGACGGCGTCGGATGCGGCGAGGTGAACGACATGGACGTGGCAGCCAGTCTCGCGGGCGAGCTGGATGAGCATTTCGATCGCGGCGACTTCCCAACGCTGAGGCCGCGAGTCCATGAAATTCTCATAAGCCGCTGCGTCATCGCCGGTTGCATCCGAGCCTCGATCGAGCTCGGCGTGTACGAGAAGTGGCAGTCCAAGCCCCTCGAGAATGACCATGGAATCCCGCAGGGTCTGCCGGTCGCTCGCGGGGAATTCATTGATTCCCGAATGGATCATGAAGGCCTTGAATCCAAGCACGCCGAGTCCGGCAAGCCCCGTGAGTTCAGCACCATTGCCCGGTATGACACCGCCCCAGAATCCGATATCGACGAAGAGTCGCCCTCGCGCGGCGCTCAGCTTCTCTTCGAAGGCTTCCCCGCTCGTCGTCACCGGCGAGCAATTCAGAGGCATATCGACAAGCGTCGTCACGCCCCCTGCAGCCGCAGCTCTCGTTCCGTGTTCGAAGTCTTCCCAATCGGTGCGGCCCGGGTCGTTCAAGTGGACGTGCGAGTCAACAAGGCCCGGTAAAATGGCGAGGTCGCCGAGATCCTCGCATTCGAGTTCGGCATGATAATCTGCGACCTCTGTGATCACGCCCTCGTGCGCAACCACGACTCCGGGAACGACTCCCTCGTCGGTCACCACACGAGTGCTTTTGAGAGCCAGGTCAGTCAATGCTGGCTCCCTGATGCACCCAGGCCGCCAGAATAAGGCGCTCTTCGTTGGTAATCTCGGTCTTGTTGTTCATCGGCATATTCTGCAGATCATAGACGCGATTTTTGATGCTTCCGGCCCATTTGACAATGAGTTCGTCTTCGTCGAGCCGCATGCCGTTGGGGGCGACGATGAAGACGTCGTCGGTGTTATTGGCCGAATGACAACTCAGGCATCGCGTCGCGACGATGGCTTTGACTTCGTTGAATTCGACGTCTCGATATTCTTTGACCTGCGTGAAGTTACCTTTTGCAGACGTCGAGGGCACGGTGAACCAGGCGAGTAGGGCGATGCCGATAGCGGCAGCTGGCATGGTCCATGCCCATTTTGATGACTCGTGACGCACGTTGAAATGATGTCGAACGGCGACGCCAAGCGCCGAAATCGCTGCCAGCATCAGCCATCCGCCATGCTCGAAATTGTAGGTCACCGGAAAGTGATTCGAGATCATGATGAAGAGTACGGGCAGCGTGAAGTAGTTATTATGCCGCGAGCGCAGGCCACCGTAGATGCCGTCCCAGGGGTCGGGCTCGCGTCCGGCCTCGGCCGCCTCGACGAGTTTTCGCTGCCCCGGGATGATTACGAAGAGCACATTTCCGGCCATCATCGTACCGATCATGGCCCCGACGTGGATGTAGGCTGCGCGGGCGCTCAGGAATTGCTCGAGTACATAGGCGGACGCGGTCAAAAACCCGAACATCAAGATGAGCATGAGGACGGGCTTCTTGAGGATCGGTGTGCGGCAGAGAATGTCGTAGAACGCCCATCCGGCCACGAGCGAAGCCACTCCGATGCCGATGGCCTGCATACCGCTGATCTCAGCGACGGCCGGGTCGACCATGAAGGTTTCGGCATTCAAATAGTAGACGACCGTGAGCAGCGCGACGCCGCTCAACCAGGTGGCGTATGCCTCCCATTTGAACCAGTGAAGGTGCGGAGGTAATTGCGCAGGTGCAACCTTGAATTTGCGCAGGTAGTAAAAGCCGCCGCCGTGGATAGCCCAGAGATCGCCCGCGATCTCGTCGGGAAGATCTTTCTTCCCACGCTCGAGATTATTTTCGAGCCAGACAAAATAGAAAGAGGCTCCGATCCATGCGATGCCCACGATGACGTGGATCCACCGGATCGTCAGATTCAGCCAATTCAGAATATGTGATTCCATGAGGTACGGCGCGTTGAGGACTCGAGGCGCGCAGAATACCCCGAAGAACCCTCGGGCTCAACGCTTCGAGCCGACGACTCGGAAGAGAACGGTCGGCATTGACGAAGTCATAGGTTCGCATCGAAGCTCGAAGTCATGTTCGCATCGCTACGCTACCTCCGTTTGATTCTTTGCATCGCGATCTTGGTGGGTTGTGAGCGCAAGCAAGCCCCAGGCGCTGCGAAGTCCTTTCGCGTGGTCGACCTACCGAGCCGTCGCTGATGGCGACCCCATGCGGCTTTTCGTCGCCAGTGCAGAAGAGATTGCAGAAATTCGCGTACGCTTCGAGCCCGATGCGACACGGAGCGCCGCAGCGTGCAGCGTGCTCATGGGCGACTCTTCGACCAGGCGCTAGACCGGCTTCGGGGCTTCAACGGAGAGTCGATGTTGGTGGGGAGAGCCGAATGCCGACTCGATTGCGTTCGTTCATGCACTCGTAAAAGACGTTTTTCTGAAAAATCATTCGATCCCCTTCGAAATCACGAGCGGCTCGAAGACAGCCTCGCTCGTGAGTCTCGAGTGCTTCTTCGCAGTCGACTTGATGGACTGTGGCCGCGCAGTCATCGCTCCAGGCATCGACCACGTGCGCCTCGGCGGTCGTTCGTGTACTTACCTCGGACCCAACTCGGATCACGATGAATATCAGGCCAATGACGCCACTGAAGATCAGGTACTTGTACCAGATACGTCCGACGAGATCGGGGCGGTTGAGGCTCATGGTGCGGAGTGGTATTTTGAGGACACTGTGACTTCATCTTAGTTCTTGCTTCGGGCAACGACAAACGAGTCGGTTTTATGGTCAATCCATCCAGGTACGCGCAATCGGTCAAAGTCGGGCGAACCCTTGGATGGATTGACCATAAAACCGACTCGTTTGT
>CAYFTY010000339.1:0-5388 GCA_964346045.1 uncultured Bradymonadales bacterium
CTCGACTCGCCTCCTGTGTCCTATTGTCCTCCGAGCGGTGTCTCGTTGCCCTCTGGCGGCGTGAATGGACCGTCCAACGGGTGAGGTGGGTCGGGCAATGGATCCGTCTCGAGTCGATATTCGACCGATTGGCGGCGCTACTCGACGCATTCATCGAGGGATTCATCGCGCTGGGGCGTGCACGAAATCTCGGCCGATTCATGCTCTTCTCGGCGCTCTACTGGTCGGCGAACGTCGCCTCGATGTGGTTTCTCGCCCACTATGGATTCGGACTCGAAGTCGGTCCGTGGCAGATGACCGCGGTGTTGGCGCTCCTCGTCGTCGGGATCATGATCCCGGCGGGCCCCGGAATGGCGGGTAATTTCGAGTATTTCGTCGTCCAGGGCCTCGCGCTCTTTGTCGTGCTGACCCCCGAGACCTCGGCGCGGGTCGGGGTCTTTGCCGCACTTCTTCACGTGCTCCAATTCGTGATTATCGTCTTGCCCGGTCTGGCGGCGATGGTGATTGATCCCGAGGTGAGGAATCTGATGACCCTCGTCGAAGAGGCCGAAGACGAGCTTCCCGAGGCAGAGTAGAAGGGCGTCAAATTGCGCGTCTCTCGTGGATTTGCTAATTTCCGTCGACTCTTGGAGAGGCTTTTGCGATGCCTGAACAACCTGATCTTTCAGAGCGCCAGAGGCAGATTCTCTACTACGTCGTCGACGATTTCATCCAGCGTGGCGAAGCCGTTCCCAGTTCTTTGGTCGCCCAGAGCGGCGTGGTCGACGTGAGTTCGGCAACGATTCGCAATGTGATGAGTGAGTTGGAGGCGACCGGTTTTTTGCTGCAGCCTCATACGTCGGCGGGCCGCGTTCCGACCGCACGAGGTATGCGTGAATACGTGAACTTTCTGGTGCAATCCCCGCTCTCGTTGCGCGAGCTCGTGCGCGAGCCCTCGTTTGGGTTCGAAGATGACGATGACCTCGAGGGAGTCGCGCGGCAGGCCGGTCAGGTGCTCAGCGAGCTTTCGCGCATGGCGGGGTTGGTTCTGGGGCCGCAGCTCGACCAGGTTCGACTGCGGGACCTTCGACTCGTTCCACTCGACGAGCGGCGTGTGCTCACGGTGCTCGTTTGCGAAGACCGTCGAGTGATCGAACGGGTTTGCCGGCTCGACGACCCCCTCGACGAGTCGACCTTCGAAAAGACCCAGAACTATCTCAGCGAGTTGGCCCAGGGACGCACGGTAGACGAGCTCAAAGTAGCCGTGCGCGAGGGGCTCGAGGATGCCCAGACCGAGTATCGCGAGTTCGTCGAGCGCGCGATGGAATTGAGTGAAAAGCTCGATGTGAAAGAGCGCACCAAACTACATGTCGAGGGGCTGTTGAATTTTCTCGAATTCGATGACCTGACCGAGGACGTAGAGCGTCTTCGAGACCTGATTCGCGCGGTCGAACAGCGCGAGAGGCTTCTACATATTCTCGAGCGGCTCGAGGCGCGCGAAGGCCCGATCACGGTGATCGGGCCCGAAATGGGGGACTCACTCGGCGACGAATTGAGTCTCGTCGTCTGCGGATACTATCACGGCAGCGAGCCGGTGGGATTGGTAGGTGTCCTCGGGCCGATGCGGATGGACTATGCGCAGATGATTCCACTGGTCGACCGAGTCGCAGGTGTGCTATCGAGAGAAATAGACAGTTGAGAACCGCGAAACGAGCTCAACACGTCCCGGGGCCCCGGGATATGTACGAACAACTCACCCCGTCGAAGTCATTGCGGAGGTAGTGCCTTGGCCGAGAACGATCAACGCACCGAAACAGAAGTCGAAGATTCTGAGGCGTCCGAGCTGTCCGAAGATCATTCGGACAGGGTCGATACTGATGCAGGCGAAGAATCCGATGCGCCAGATGCCGACGATTCGAGTCCCGAAATCTACGTTCCGGATTACGCCAAAGAACCAGATGAGCCCGAGTCCGAAGGAGGCGAGGGGATGGACTCACTCTTCCTGAGTCCAGATGATTCAGAGAGCGAGCTGGTTGAGGTCGTCTCGGAAGTCGTCGAGGACGAAGAAGACCGCTCGAAGATCATCGCCGAGCTCGAGGAGCGGCTCGAAGCGCTGGAGAAGGAGCGTGACGATTTCAAGAATCGCATGATGCGGGGCGCTGCCGACCTCGAAAATTTCCGGAAGCGAGCTTCTCGTGAGAAAGAGGAGCTGCGGAAATTCGGCATCGATCGCGTCGTGCTCGAACTCCTCCCCGTGATCGACAACCTGGAGAGAGCTCTTCTGCACGCAACCGAATCCGAGAACGAGGGCGGAGTCGTGGACGGCGTGCGCATGGTGTACAAGCAATTCGTTTCGGCGCTCGAAAAACATGGGGTCAAGGGTTTCGAGTCCAAGGGCGATATGTTTGACCCTCAGAAACACGAGGCTATTCAGCAGGTCGAGACTGCCGAGTATGAGACGAACACGGTTCTCGATGAGTATCAAAAGGGCTACTGGCTTCACGAGCGTTTGATTCGCCCGGCATTGGTCTCGGTTGCAAAGAAAATAGAGGTCGCCGACAATGAAGACACCGCGGAAGAAGTAAGCGCAGACGCAGACGATTCGACATCGTCAGATGAGGCTGACGGCATTGAAGATTCTCCGTCAGACGCCGTCTCAGACGATGCGTCGGAAGTATCGAGTGTCGAAGAGAGCGAAGAAATCGGAGACGCTGGCGGCGAAGAGTCCACCGGCACCTCTTGATATTGTGAAATGAGATGAGTCACGCCCATGGGTAGAACGATCGGCATAGATCTGGGGACCACCAACTCGTGTGTCTGTTATATCGAGGGGGATGATCAGATTATCATTCCCAACCCGGAAGGAGGACGCACGACGCCTTCGGTGGTGGCCTTTTCGGAAGATGACCAGCGGCTCGTCGGGGCGCTTGCGCGCCGTCAGGCCGAGACCAATGCCGAGAACACCATTTTTGCCGTCAAGCGATTGATGGGCCGGCGTTACGACGATGAAATGGTACGCCGCGTCAAAGAGTCGGTGCCCTATCAGCTTGTCGAGAACGAGGAAGGGGACGCGTGGATCCGCGTTCGCGATCGCGAGTACTCACCGCCCGAAATCTCGTCGTTCATTTTGCGGGAACTCAAGAATATGGCCGAGGACTATCTCGGCGAAGATGTGACGGACGCCGTGATTACGGTGCCTGCGTATTTCAACGATGCTCAGCGACAGGCGACGCGCGACGCGGGTCGTATTGCAGGGCTCAATGTCTTGCGCATCGTCAACGAGCCGACGGCCGCAGCGCTCGCCTACGGCATCGGCCAGGGGCAGATGGGTGCCGAGTCGCTCAAGATTGCCGTCTACGACCTCGGTGGAGGCACCTTCGATATCTCGATTCTCGAACTCGCCGACGGCGTGTTCAGTGTGATGTCCACGTCGGGAGACACCTTCCTCGGAGGGGAAGACTTCGACTATGCAATCATCGATTGGCTGGTCGAAGACTTCAAAGCTCAGCATGGCGCTGACCTGCGTGATGACAAGATGGCCATGCAGCGCCTCAAAGAAGAGGCCGAACGGGCCAAGTGCGAGCTTTCGAGCGTCGAAGAAACGGACTTGAATCTGCCTTTCATCTACGCCGATGCGGATGGTCCAAAGCACGTCGAGACTATGCTGACCCGGAAGCAATTCGAAGAGATGGTTCGCCCCCTCGTGCGGCGCACCCTCGATCCATGCGGAACAGCCCTGCGCGAAGCTGGCTTGAGCAAGGCTCAGATCGATGAAGTGATCCTCGTCGGGGGCATGACCCGTATGCCACTGGTCCGAGCTCAGGTCGCCACCTACTTCCAGAAAGCACCGGACCAGTCGGTCAATCCCGATGAATGCGTGGCCATCGGAGCGGGTATTCAGGGCGGGATTGTGCGCGGTGAGCTCACCGATGTTCTCCTCCTGGACGTCACGCCACTCACGCTCGGCATCGAGACGATGGGTGGCGTATTTACACCACTGATTCCGGCGAACACGACCATCCCGTGTTCGTACACCGAGATCTTCAGCACGACGATGGACAACCAGGATATGGTGCGAGTCCATGTGCTCCAGGGTGAGCGAGAAATGGCCGTCGACAATAAGAGTCTGGCCAAATTCGAGCTGCACGGCATTCCTCCGGCGCCCCGCGGTCTACCCAAGATCGAAGTCACCTTCAGCATCGACGAGAATGGCATCGTTCATGTCCATGCACAGGACCTCGGTACGGGCAAAGAACAGAGTGTCACCGTCGTCGCGGATGGTGGGCTCGACGAAGACGAGATCCAGCGGATGATTCTCGAGGCCGAGGAAAACGAGGAATCTGACAAAGCCAATAAAGAGGTCGTCGAATTGCGCAATCGGGCGACGGGCCTCGTCTACACGACCGAGCGCAGCCTCAGAGAGTACGGGGACTACCTATCCCCTGAAGAGACCGAAGAGATCGCCAATGACCTGGTGATGGTCAAAGACCTTCTCGAAGATGCGAATCTCGAAGAACTCGAAGCGATCGTTGCAAGCCTCGAGGCGAGCGCATACCGTCTCGCCGAAGCTATGTATGCCGGCCTCGATGAAGAAGAGGGCGGCGAACCCGAGGCATGAGCCCGCTGCGTCTTCTGACGCAGGTGAGCAGTACCCATGGAAAACGACCTCTACGAGGTGCTGGGAGTGTCCAGCACCGCCTCCGCTGACGAAATCAAGTCGGCCTATCGCAAACTTGCGGTCAAATATCATCCTGACCGCAACGACGGCGATGCTGCGTCTGAAGAGAAATTCAAAGAAATCAGCCAGGCGTACGAGATCCTGAGCGATCCGCAGAAGCGGCACGCCTACGATCGGTACAAGAGCGGGGCCAACCCCTTTGGCCAGGGCTTTGGCGGAGGAGGAGCCGGTTTTCCCGGCGGCGGTTTTTCAGGATCGTATCAGACCGCAGATTTCAGCGACTTCGTCGATATTCTTTCGTCGATGTTTGGCGGTGCGTCACGTTCTGGTAGGACGCGAGCGAAGCGCGGTAAAGACTATTCGATCGAGTTGCCGATCACCTTTGAGGAAGCCTCCGAGGGGACGACCCGGACCGTCGAGGTTCCCACACACGACACGTGCAAAGAGTGTGGAGGAGACGGCGCTCGCCCAGGGTCGAGCCCCACGCGATGTCCGCAGTGTAACGGAACCGGCACCATGCGCGTGCAGCAGGGCTTTTTCGCGATGAGTCGTCCGTGCACCCGGTGCGGGGGAAGCGGCGAATATATTGCCAACCCATGCAGAGAATGCTCGGGGACGGGAACGATCGAGAGCACGAAAGATCTCGAGGTCGAAGTACCGGCCGGGGTGGCCGATGGCCAGAAACTACGCTGGGAAGGCGAGGG
Source organism: uncultured Bradymonadales bacterium (assembly GCA_964346045.1). Classification (GTDB taxonomy): domain Bacteria; phylum Myxococcota_A; class Bradymonadia; order Bradymonadales; family Bradymonadaceae; genus CAYFTY01. The sequence continues at coordinate 5,362 of CAYFTY010000339.1, forward strand.
TGCTCCCGGCGTCAACGGAGGCATTCC
>CAYFTY010000340.1:0-5380 GCA_964346045.1 uncultured Bradymonadales bacterium
GGAATGATCGTGTGGATCGAATCGAAGATCACCTTTTCTGCATGACTGGCAAGCTCTTCGCCGTGGTTGGTCACGACAAGGATATCGACGATGAACTCGCCCTGATGGCCCGGCCGTAATTTCAGAAGCCGGGTCAGTCGTTCGACCAGATCGTCATGGAGGTTTTCACGCAGGACCTCGACCGGACGTGAGAGATTCCCGACTCCTTCGACGGGCGCGAGAACGAATTCGACCTCGATATCGCCTTCGGGAAGTAGTCTTGCGTCGCGCCGCTCGACGTACTCGTCGCGCAGTCGCAGGTGAAAGGGTTCGAGCTTTCGCCCGACCGTGATGACCAGGATGCGGTGCACATCAACCTGCAAGCGTGGGCTGCCAAGTCTGGAGAAGCTCTTCTTCGCGTTTCAGGAATTCGAGCAGTGCTTTCTCGCCGGCGCTCTTTCGTTGCTCGACTTTCCAGATCAGCTCGTCGAGCTCGTCCAGATATCCCTTGAGGGCATCGAGAGTATGTGGGTCTTTGCCTTGCTCGACCGCTCGTCGAACTTCGCCGATTCGGCTGTCGATTCGGCGTTTCGTGCGCTCGTCGAGTTTGCGTAGCGCTTCAAAGGCCTGCAGCCTGTTTGCACCGAGACGATCGTCGAAGGTTCCGATATGCCAGAAGACTTCGCCGTCGGTCTCCTGACGAAAAACCCCGATCGCAAACCCGATGGCGAAATTGATGCGGTCTTCTAGCTCGGCGTCTTTGCGCTCGGCTTGCTTGGCTTCGTTCGGGTCTAGATTGGGCAGGTCTTCTTCCCAATTCGAGTCAATATGAAGTGGGTATCCGCGCTCAGCGGCATCCTGCGCCATCAGACGCTCGTAGCATGCCTTCATCTCGCCGTTCATGCGCTGGTAGTAGAAGAGCGGAATGCCGAGATTGGCGTGGTAGAAGACCATCGCTTTTTCGTCATACCAGTGCGGGATGGCATTTCCGTGCGGCAGTACCTCGTCGGCCAGCGGCCCCAGGCGCTCGCGGTATTCATCGTGCATCCCGATCAGCGTCGACACCGAATTGATGACGCGGCTGTCTTCACGCGGGTCAAAGGTAGCCAGCGGATGCGCTTTGCTGTCGCAAAATCGCAATTTGCTTTTGATGTAGTCGTTGAGCTGTTCGCGCGACGCCTCTTCATCAGAGCCATCAGCACGATATTGTCGACGGAAGTGATACTCGGCCTCAAAGAAGAGCGCGTCATCGAGTCGCAATCCCTTCTGGCTCATGTCGGTTCCGCCCTCGCGTGTTCCTACGATCTCGGGTCCGAGTATTTCGTTTCCGAGTTCGACCAATTTGCGCTCGATTTCCCGGGTGATTTCGCGGCTCGTCTTCGAGACGCGCTTGCCGGTTTCGTCGACCTTTGGATTGAATGCCTCGGTGATGATCGGAAAGATTTTGTCCTGCTTGAAGTAGTTCATCTCGCGACCGCCTTCGACGAATCGGTCCTCGAAGAAGAGGTCCCAGAGTCGCTGGCCGCCAACCTCCTGCATGACCTCGACGTCCAAAATGAAGGCATTGCTCTGGCCTTCTCCATGTGCAAAACGCCCGGTTGCACGGGCTTCTTCACAACTCTTTTCGAGTTCCTGGATCGCACTGCCGGCTTCGACGGCGACGCTGCGGAAAGAATCGAGTCGCTTTTCGAAATGCTCGAGGGCCGCACGCAGATAATCTCTGCGAAACTCGCTGGTGATCAGTGCTCGATTCCCCTCGACCAGAGTACCGTTAAACCACTCCATGAAGCCGCTTCGTGCATGCTCGAAATCTTCGTTCGAGCGCTTGAGTTTCTCCATCATCGTCCACTCGGCGGTCTCATTGAGCTGTGTCCGCCAGTCCGAGACCTCGCTCGAGACATGATCGCTGGTCAGGTCGACCTCTTTTTGAATGCCATCGATCTTCGAAGTGAGCGTGTCGATCTCCTCGCGCAGCTTCTTTTTCATGGTCACCAGAAAGAAGCGCTGGGCGAATGGGTTTGCCGAATGTGCATTGAAGAAATCGCCGATGGTCTTGCCACCGTTCAGATTCTGGCGCGCCGAATCCCAGATGGGTCGAATCTCGGCTCGCGCGTCGGTGACGTGATTTCGAAGGTCATTGACCTCGGTATCGATCTTGATGTTGGTCTCGGGGATGGCGTCGACTGTCAGAGTTTCGAGCTGCACTTTCTCACTGATCTCGGCAACAAATTCATTCACCAACTCCTCGAATTCGTCGATGAGATTACTTCCCGTGGGTGTGCTCAGATCGGCTACTCGCTGGAAGGGGCCATTCTCGATTTCGTCTTCTTCTTCGGCACGGGCCAGATGACGGATGAAGCCGACGAATTTCTGGTCGATCGCGTCCTGCTGGGCCTCTTTGGACATGCGCTGGAATTTCGGATCGTTGAAATTCACCGCGAATTCGGACTCATCGGACTCGAAGAGCAGATACTCGCGCATGGCTCGCGCCGCGTACCGCATCGCGCAATAGGTGAGGATGTCTTTATCGGGCAGGATCAGGACCGAGCAGCCGTTGCTGCCGTAATAGACGGTGTACCCACCGACGAGTCCCTTCTGGTGCTTTTCGTAATTGTCGTAGTCCGAAGCCTGTGCACCGAGAATGGGGCTGTAGATCAAGAGATACGCCGCGTCAGCAATGGCGTTCTTATATTCTCGGATTTCGAACATCGTCGGTTTGTCGGCGATGTAGACGAAATCATAGGGTTTATCTTCGACCAACGGTTGATGTGAGCGCTGCGGATTGTAGTGGAATTCTTCTTCGGTCATCGTCCCTTCGGCCCCGAGTTTCATCAGGTGCTCGAGCTCCTTCATCGCCGCGTATCCGTTCGCATTGATGTCGGAGTGCAGTGCGCCAGGAACGTCGTTGAGGAACATGCTCGGCATGATCAGGGTGCCGTAGAGCTTGGGTATCCAGCCCTGCGCCTCGATCAATTCCCGCAGCAAATACGCGATCGACAGAAATGAGCCACTTCCGGTCCCGCCTGCGACCGACCCGTAGACGAAGACGTTGAATTGCGGTGGGTTGTTTTTGCGGTAGGGGTTGTCGTGATGCCGTGCCTGATTCATCGCCGAGTTGAAGCGCTGGATGATTTTCCCGCGGTCCTGCTCGAGCTGGTAGTAGAGACTCAGGCGACTTTCGATCCGGATCTGCCCGGCGCCTGCACCGCGAGTGCCTCGGAATTCGTACCAGTCGTGGACCCACTGCGTGACAAACTCGTCTTCGTCTTCGTGAGCGCGCCCGCGTTTCGAATCCATGTAGGTGCGTTTGTCGAAATCCGAAATGAGAATGCGGTTGTCGCGCGCGACGTGCTTCTGCTTCTGCAGGTCGTGGGTATTGGTGTCGAGCGCAAAAAAATGAATCAGGTTTTCGAGTGTATGCCAATTCCACCGCGCCTTTAGCTTTTCTGCGATGCGATTGACGACGTCTGAACCGCTGCCACCCAGACCCACGAAAAGGGTGGGCGATACGTGGCTGAAATTCACGAGCTTCTCGGAATAGTCCTTCATCTGCACACCTTTCGGGGTCATCCATTGCGGCGACCCACTCTGAGACGGGATGCATTAGAGGTACTACGCGCGTCCGAAACTCGCAACGTGTTGCTATTCGGACTGCTCTTCAGCGGGGAGGGTGCCCGGGTCCTGCGCGGGCGCTCCGGGAGGAGGCTCAGACCAGTCGGCTTCACCGCAGGGGCACTCGGCGAGTTTGGCCGCCGAGGGCGTGTTGGAGTCTTCTTGGGCGACCGTCGTGGGTTGCTTGTCGGGTTTTTCGGGCGCTGATGAACAGCCGAAACCCAACCCGAGCATCGCCGTTAGAACCATGGCTCGTAGCATCATTAATCCTCCGGTACGGCACACTCCGTGACCATGGGGTCATCGAGCGAGTTCAAGCCGAGGAAGTAGTTGTAGCAGTAGTCAGTCGAGTACTCGCTTCCAAAATTGTAGCGGACCGTCAGCAGGTAAGCCGGATCGTAGAGCCACTGGCCTTCATTGCTATCGGCGCTGAGCTTGAACCACGCCATCGGGGGCTTACCGAACGATGTCTCTTCGTCCCTCACGAGCCGATTCATCCAGAGAATGGGCTCCATCGTGACCGGATAAAGTGCCGGTCGCATATCGATGGGAGTGTAGACCGAGAGCAGCTCCCAGAGCCCGTCGCTACTCACGCTCGAGCGTCTCGACCAGAGGGATGTCGAGAGCGGAACGAGCTCGTAGGTCATTTCGGGAATACCATCGCCATCCGTGTCCATGGCGTCGCGATACTGCTGAGCCTCGCCCGGCGTCAGCTTCACGCCGTCACCGTCACCGCTGAACTGCTCGGGCTCGTGACGACATACCGCCGGAAACAATGTCGGGCCCCTTTCATACCAGTTGCACGCTTCGTGAGTCCCGCTCGTGACAAAGAGAGGATAGCGGTCGCCTTCGAGATTCGAGTCGGCGAAATCTTCGAGAAATTGCGGCTCACCGGTGCCCGAGACGTCACTGCTATCAGGCTTGTACGCAATCACCGTGTCGTTGCCCGAGTCGACCTTGATGCCTTCGACCAACTTCAACGACTCCGTCGCTTTGTCGATGACGAATACCGCCCCGGTGAAATCGTGCTCGTACGAGAGGTCGTTATTCTTGTCGCGGCGTTCGGGATAGTAGAGGGCGTAGGTGATGAAATAGTGGGTCTGGCTTTCCACCACGCTGTAATAGACCCGCGCCTCGGTACGAGTGGCCCCGGGTGAGGCATTTGCCTTGTTGTCGCGGGCACGCCAGTTGCCGTCGAAGTCCACATTGGTCGGAATGTCGCGATTCACATCACCCGCCGACGTATCTTCGATGGACTGATAGATCACAGGAGCAAAGCGCTCGGCGATCGCCGTGTGGTGCGCTGGCTCGTCCATTCCCGTGTAGAAACGCGTCTGAGGATTCGGGTCGATGCGCAGATTATTTCCGGCGACGTCTTTGAGAAACGCCGTCGGCACGACGCGATATCCCGTCGCTTCGAGTAGAGGATTGGTGGGCGTGATCGTCGCACTATTCGACTCTTCGTCGTAGTCGACCGTCGTTGCGACGTCGCCTGCCGGCGATTTCAGCTGCAGCGACTGGCTATTTACCGTGAAAAGGTCCATCGGCTCGTTGAAAGTCACTGTAATGACCACGTCAGTGGCTACGTCTGTCATTTCATCTGCAGGTTCGATGCTGAGGACTTCGGGATTGGTGTTGTCGGGGTCGGGCATATCCGCCCCCATGTCGACCTGATTATTCTCGTTGTTGTTGTTCTGATTATTTTCGTTATTCGAGTCGCCCATGTCCGGATCTGGAAGGGGGCGACACACCCCGTCGATGCATTGCTGACCGCCGGGACAATCTGGAT
>CAYFTY010000341.1:0-5376 GCA_964346045.1 uncultured Bradymonadales bacterium
CTCGGTCCAGGCCAGCCCGGCCACCAGCCACCAGCCGAGAAAGGCGGCGAGCGCGCCCTTTCGATCGGGCATGCAGATCGCCAGGGGCACGCGAACCTCTTCTTCGAAGACCGTGGGTCCGTGATTCCAGACATTATTGTCGCCGAGTCCCTCTCCGTGATCCGACGCGAAGATGAGTGCGGTATTGCCCGAGAGTCCTCGGTCGTCCAATTCGCCGACGATCTTCCGAATCTCATCGTCAAGCCACCGCACCGAGCGCCGATAGCTCTCGATGCGGCCCACCGGAAATTAGGCCTTCATCGTCGAAGCCGGGCACATGTGGAGCATACATGTGAATCCACATAAAGAACGGCCCGTCCATTTGGTCGAGAACCTCGCGGGTCTTTGTGAGAGTCTTGTCCTGATGATGGTAGTCGTAGGGATTCACCACCTCGAAACCGAGCAGAAGGCGCTGGGCCGACTTGTAACGTGGCAGGTAGAAATAAATAGTCGGGACCGCCCCGGTATCGACCCCTCGCGCCGTCAGAGCGTGGGCGAGAGGCAGTCCGGCGTTTGGCTCCCACGGCATCGACGAGCGAAAAGTCGGTGGGATCGAACGATGGGTGGCCGAGCTCTGGGCGTAGACGCGTTCGTACACTTTGCAGGACTGCAGGTATTCGTTCAAAAAAGGAGTGTCGTCAGGCCGCGAGAATTTCGTACCTGATGGGGGCCGCGCCGGCGGGACGGCGTCAGCCCTCAATGTATCGACCAGAATGAGAACCGCGTTTTCGACTTCGGCCCCATCATTCTTCACAGGCGCATAGAGGTCGCTCGACTCACGATTCGGTCCCTCGAGCACCATCTCGAGACGACCGTCCGACTCGTCTTCGACGAATAGACCCACCAGATAGCTCGACGCACCGCCACGCAGGATCAGGTCACTTTTGATGGGTCCTGTGAGCTGAAAAACCAGTGTCACCGAAGCGACTACCAGACCGACGACACCCCACACGACGAGTGGATGCGGCCTGTATGTGGAGTCGAAGACAAGTTGACGCGAGAGCGCAAGCACAAGGAGGCCGACCGCAGCAAAACGCAATCCGAGATGTAGATTCGGATAGAGCCCCGGAACTATCCATGCGTCCATGGCGAGCAAGAGAAGACCGCCCGTGACGATTACGATCGTGATGGTCTTCGAGCTTCGGCGAAGACCGGAAATCACGAAGGCCATGAAGCCTCCAAAACCTGCACCCGCCACAACGATCCAGGGAATCGTCCATGCCCAGCTTTGTCGACTCACCCAGTTACCGGAGGCAGCCATTTCCCCGAGCGGGTATGCGGCTGCGCCCGCGACCGCGCCGACGACGATCGCCGCCAGAGTCCAACGGCGCCATGCTACGACCCAGGCAATGACGCCCACGACGCACCACGTCGTTGCGATCGCGATATGGAAAGCCAGCAATCCGAGATGGGAGGCTGGTTCAATCCCGGGCATGCCATCAGACGCCAACGCCTCAAAAGCAATCGTGGCGCAATAGGCAAGGGCACCCGCCAGAATAGCAACGAGAGAAAGTTTGGCCAGCAGCAGAAAGGCGTGCCTTCGCGTCTCAGGATTCATCAATCGCCCGCATCAAACAACAATATCAGCCGGGCCCAATGGCAACAGAGCAGGTCTTGCTTTTCAACCTGTCGAATTCATCGACCGAATGGCCCTCAGTCGACGAGCCAGAACTGCACCTGATGCGGCATCTGTTCTTGATGCCCGGCGGCATCGGTCGCGACCGCCTCAATCGTGATGCCGCCTTTCGGCACGTTCTCGAAGGTCACGCTCCAATCCATGCCGTTCTCGGCGATCTCGGCTTCGACGCCGTTGACCGTGACAGTCTCAACGTCGAAGCGGTCGAGCACCACCCCGCGCACCGTGAACGTACCGTCATTCGAATGCACGAAGCTCATCCTGACCGACGGGCTTCGAGCCCTCGACGTTCAGCGCGTTCAACGATGCCATCATCTCGCAGAATTCGGCGGGCGAGAGCTGCTGCTCGGCATCCGAGAGCGCTTCGGCGGGTTGTGGATGCGTCTCGACGATCACGCCATGCGCGCCAACTGCCTTGGCAGCCCTGGCGAGCGGGATAACCATCTCGCGCACGCCGACGGCATGCGATGGATCGATGATTACTGGAAGGTGCGTCATGCTCTTCAAGAGCGGAGCCGCGCTGATATCGAGCGTGTTTCGAGACGCTGTCTCGAAGGTTCGGATGCCTCGCTCACACAAGATCACCTGCATATTACCGCCCGAGAGCACGTACTCGGCGGCCGAGAGCAATTCTTCGAGCGAAGCCATCATGCCTCGTTTGAGCAAAACCGGACGCGTGGTCTTGCCGACGGCTTTCAGGAGCTCGAAATTCTGCATGTTTCGCGCGCCGATCTGTAGCACGTCGGCGACAGCCGCGATGTCTGCGACCTGGCTCGAATCCATCACCTCGGTGACGATCGGAATGCCATTGCGGCGCCCGGCTTCGACCATCATGGCGAGCCCCTCGAGACCGAGACCCTGAAAGCTGTAGGGGCTCGTACGGGGCTTGAAGCAGCCGCCGCGAAGCATGACCGCGCCACGGCTTGCGACCAATTCGGCACACGAGTCGATCTGCTCTTTCGACTCGACCGAGCAGGGACCGGCGATCACCGAGAAACCGTCGCCACCGATGCGTGCCGAGCCGACCTCGACGATCGTATCTTCGGGCTTGTACGCCCGGCTCGCGAGTCGCCATTTTCGTGGCGCACTCGACGCTATGATTGGCGGTGCTTCGACACCTTCGTCTTCGCTCGGGGCGGCCAGTGCGCTCGCAGGAATCGCGGTCGGCGAGACCCTTTCGATGGGGTAGCAACCAAGGACTTTCAAGAAGCGGGTCATGCGGCCGAGGCCGTCGAGAGCCTCTCGCATCTCGGGACTTTCGACACATGCCTCGACATCGACGTGAAACATCTCTTCCCACGGATTTCCGGGGATAGGGCGCGACTCGATGCGGCTCATGTTGATGCCCTTTTCTCTCAGTACCAGAAGCGCTTCGACGAGGGCGCCGGGCTTCTGAGAGGTCGACATCAAGAAGGTCGTTCGGGCCGGAACCTGCGGCGCCACGCGAATGGGCTCGGGCGCGACGACGACGAAGCGCGTCTCGTTACCCGTATGATTGGCCAGGTCGTTTTGAAGAACGACCAGGCCATGCATCGCGCCGCCCTCTTCGCTGCCGATGGCCATGAGGGTAGGGTCGTTCGACGCCGCGACGATACGCATCGCCTCGGCGGTGCTCGAGCAGCGTTTCACGTTGCCCGTCCGCCCGTTCTGCGTCAGCCACTGCGTGCATTGATGCCGTACCTCGGGGTGCATGAACACCTCGCTAATACGGTCGGCACGCGCGCCGGGAAGGCCCAGCAGACAATGCTCGATGGGTTGATTGGCCTCGCCGACGATATGCAGATTCATCTGCTGTAAGAGGTCGCGCACCTGCGTGATCGAACCGGTCGTCGTATTTTCGACCGGCAGAACGCCGTAGTCGGCACGCCCCTCTTCGACCGCGGCGATGATGCCCTCGAAACTCTCGCTCGCGACCTCGACGAGCTCGTCGACGCGGCGGTCGAAGTACGAATGCGTTGCCAGATGCGAGTAGCTTCCGCCACCGCCGAGGTAGGCAACGCGGGGCCGTCGCCCGTTCTGCGGATTCGATCGCTCTTGCAGCAGAGCCTGCTGCGTGAGCACCGAATCCTCGAGGATCACCTGATAGACGCGGGCCACGAGCTGGGTGTTCAGGTCGAGAGAGCGGGCCTCTTCGATCAGGCGCACCAAAAGCTCTTCTTCGCGCATGGTGTCTCGCACGGCGCGCGGGTCTTCAAGCTTCTGTGCGGCGACCTCGCTGACCAGTACGCGGCGCCTCGCGAGGCATTCGAGCAGGTCTGCGTCGACCGCTTCAATTTGCTCACGCAGCTTCGATAGTTTCGATGGTGATTGCTTCATCCTCGTACTCCATTTCGCGGAGCGCTCGAGGACATCAAGGGGGCAAAAGGCATCAAAAAAGCCCCCTGGATGACCAGGAGGCTCGTCGCGAGTGCGTAGTGTGATACCGCGCTAGTCGCCGCTTCCTGGCCCGAGGGGGCCGGTAAAATAAAAATAGAAGCTGGCGGTTGCGATATGCATGTCTTGTCTCGTTGCGCTGCCTTCAGCGCTTCTTGAGACTAGCTGGTTGTGGATGGCGGGTCAAAAGAAGATGGCTCTCGTCAGGCGTGGTCTCGTTCCAGGTATCATCGCCCACCTGCGCGTAGAAATACCGGATACCGGCTCTGACCCGGCAAAGTCTCACGCGGTAGGTAGGCGGCTCGCTACTCACCGAGAAGAGCTGCAGAGTCGAGCCTCTTCTGGCACGTCGAAGACGAGCTCGGAGTCACCATCGCGGACGACGCTCAGGACGATCTGCGCACGAGACGCTCGTAAAGGTCGAAGGACCACTGTACCAGCAAGGCGAGCGCGGCAGCAGGGATGGCGCCTTCGAGGATCAATCCGACGTCGTCGAGACGGATACCTGTCAAAATGGGTTGCCCGTATCCGCCCGCTCCGATGAGGGCACCCAGAGTCGCAGTGCCCACGTTGATGACAGCGGCCGTTTTGATTCCGGCCAGAATCGAGCCGAGCGCGAGTGGCAATTCGACATGGCGTAGAATCTGCTGCTTCGTGAGACCGATGCCCCGCGCCGCGCGCCGCGTAGCCTCGTCGATCTCTGCAAATCCGGAGTGCGTATTTCGCACGATCGGCAAGAGGCTGTAGAGAAAGAGCGCGACGATCGCGGGGACTGTGCCAATGCCCAGTAGCGGGATCATGAGCACCAGCAGCGCCAGCGATGGAATCGTCTGCAGGATGCCGACGGCGCCCAGTATCAACTCGCCAAATTGACGTCGTCGCCAGGCCAGAATGCCCAACGGGATGGCAATGAGGATGGCCGCTGAGAGTGAGATGACGACCATCACCAGGTGCTCGACGCTACGTTGCCCCACCCTGCCGACCCACGAATTCTGGGCCGAATCATCGCTTACGCCAATGTGTTCAGCCGCAACCGCACTCTCGTCGCGGCCATCGATCTTTACGCCTCGGTTCAGCTGGCGCATTGCGGTCTCGTCGAGCGAATCGGCGAGTCCGTCGAGAGCCTCGTGCACGTCGCTTCCGAGCTCGCGGCGCGATAGGAGCACGGCCGCGTAGTCTGGAAAATAAGACCGGTCATCGTCGAGCACGCGCAGACTGTAGTACGCGATTTCGGCGTCGGTGGTATAGACGTCCATCGCGTCGATGCTTCGGCTTTCGAGCCCTTTGTAAGCGAGGCCCCCCCCCCCCCCCCCCCCCCCCCCCCCCCC
>CAYFTY010000342.1:0-5371 GCA_964346045.1 uncultured Bradymonadales bacterium
AAGCGGCGGATCTCGATGATCGGCGAGGTCCACGTCATCGACGACCTGACCGTCACCTTCGGTGGAATCCTGCAAGACGTACGCATTCGCCGGGATCGAATCGGACGGTGCCAGAGGCCACACGCGAGCATTTCCCTGTCCGCGCACGACGAGCCCACTCGGCAATTCCACACGCCACGGTGCATCCGAACGAAAGATGTCAGGACTGCATTCGATATACTGGGTCGCCGTGTTCTGATTCGAAAGGTCCGGGAGATCCGCGTTGAAATCGAAGACTGGATCGACGGTCATCTCGGCTGCCGACATCGTGGTGTACATCCGCGTCATATAGGGCCTCGCATCGAGCAGTTCCTGGGTCTCACGCATCGGCTCGACGACATTTTCTTCGAGCGTCATCAGGAATGCACTGACGTCGAAATCCGCCGGAATCAGGTTCCGGTCACACGGCGCGCACTGCTGGATGGCCTCACGCTCTTGCTCGCTCAGACCACTGAAAAACGTGTTGATGGTCTCGGGCCAACCATCCCACATACCGGTGAAATCGCCGGCATAGTACTGCCACGCCCTTTCGATGAGCTCTCGCTTGTCACCGGACCAATCGGTCTGTGCGAGAACTTCCCAGTTGCTTTCGTCGTTCTGGGTGAAGACGACCTCCTCGCTGACGTCGCTCGACCCTGCATATTCGGTGACGAAGCCCTGTCCCTGCGCTTCGTCTGCAGCGCGCGAAATCACCTGGTCATAGGTAAGGGCGGGATTGAACCAGTTGATCAGAGCGTCGTTGATCACCAACGATTTATAGGTCAGCGGAACTGCACGCGAGTCTCCCAGGACCCAGGTCAGAACGCCCATATCTTCATTGGCGGCGACGGCCGTCAGCTTGATCGGGATCGACGGCGTGTCCGTCTCGTAGTTCAGCACCACGGGCCGGATGTCTCCCGTCATCGCATTCTTGGTCAATTTGAACGCGAGCAGGAGCATATCCTCTTCGATATAAGGTCGAATCACCTCGGGACCGATCTCGGTGACATCGTAGCCATTGTCGCTGAGCCACTCAGTTGCCGAGGTGACCGGGTCCGGGAGTTCGGTGTTGATATCGATCACCGTGTAGTCGTAGGGGCCGACCGTACCCTGGTCGAGCACCTCGACTGGCGGTGCATTATTTGGATCGTTGGCGCCCGCATCGGCAAAACCTGCCGAGTTGTTGGCGTTATTGCCGTCGAAACTGTCGCGAAACTCACGCTGCGCACATTCACCCTCAACCTCGGTATTCAGCGTATATTGTGGGTTGGTCACTCCCTGCAGCCGCTGAAATGCGAGATTCGAGCTCACAGACACCTCGGGCACCGAAGGCACAGGAAGTACCCAGGCGAATCGCTCCGATGGGCCCTGGTAAAGAATCTGCACCACCGCGGTCACCGTACCATCCGGGTTATCGCTGAAGATGATTCGCTCGGCCGCTTGATTGATGGGCTGATTCTGGTCGCAGAAAAAGCCCCCGCATGCTTCGGCGGTGTCAGGCGTCAGGGCGACTGACGCCAGAGCGACGGCTACGACAGCCATGATCTTTTCGATTCGATTCTTCATTCCACATTCCTCGGGATGATTTGCTCTCATGAGTTTCAATCAATCTACGTCCTTTCATGGTCGACGGCGGAATCCGACCAGGGCCAAGAAGCCCAGTACGACACCGACCGGCAGCGCGCTTGCGCCCACCATCGAACATGCACTGGCATTACTCTTCTCGCCGTCACCGACGCCGCCGCCTGGCACGAAGCCCGGCGGTGAGGGGACTTCGGCATTTCGCTCGCTGAGCGCTACCTGGATCGTGCGGGTATTATCCTCGACGACAACACCGTCGCCTTCGGTGCTATCTTGCAGCACGTAGGCATTCGCCGGCAGGTCGTCCTGCGGTGAGAGGGGCCAGTTCTGTCCCTGGCCGCGCACGAGCTGACCGCTGGGAAGCTCGACGCGCCATGGGGCTTCGAATTGGAACACGTCAGGAGTGCACTCGATGATCCGGTCGGCCGTGTGCTGATTCGACACGTCGGGCAGGTCGGCGTTGAAATCGAAAACCGGGTCGACCGTCATCTCGGCGGCCGACATCGTCGTGTACATCCGCGTCATGTAGGGGCGTGCATCGAGGATGTCTTGAGTTTCCTGCATCGGCTTGATTACATTCTCTTCGAGTTCGGAGATGAAGGCCGCGGCATCAAAGGAATCCGGAATCACCTGCTCGTCGCACGGAGCACAACCAATGATGTCGTCGCGCTCCTGCTGGCTGAGTCCTCCGAAGAAACCATTGATCGTCTCGGGCCAGCCGTCCCATGGGCCCGAGAATCCCGCGGCATAATTATTCCACGCCGCAACGACCAGACCTCGTTCGTTGCCGCTCCAATCGGTCTGCTGGATGAACTCCCAGTTCGTGGCGTCGTTTTCGGTAAAGATGAGCCGGTCGGCAATCTCAGCCGAGCCCGCGAATTCGGTGACAAATCCCTGTCCCTGTGCCTCATCGGCAGCGCGGCTGATGACCTGATCGTAGGTCGTCGCCGGATTGAACCAGTTGATGAGGGCATCGTTGATGATCAACGATTTGTACATCATCGGGACTGCGCGACTCTCGCCGAGCACCCAGGTCATCACGCCCATATCGTCATTGGCGGCGACGGCCGTCAGTTTGATGGGGATCGACGGCGTGTCGGTCTCATAGTCGAGGACGACCGGACGAATATCTCCGGACATCGCGTTCTTGGTGAGCTTGAACGCGATCAAAAACATGTCTTCTTCGATGTAGGGTCGAATGACTTCGGGGCCGAGTTCGGTGAGATCATATCCATTCTCGGTGAGCCAGTCCGTCGCCGATTGCGTCGGGTCTGGAAGATTCCGATCGATGTCGATCACCGTGTAGTCATAGGGCCCAACCGTGCCCTGGGCGAGGACATCGACACCGTCGTCGCCACCCTGGTTCGCATTATTGGCGGCGGAGTCAAGGTCGCCCTCCGCGGACGGTGCAAACGCGCGGTCGTCCTCTCGGCATTCGCCTTCGACCACCGTATTGAGTTGATAATTTGGATTGGTCGCCGCCTGAAGTCGCTGGAAGGCCAGGTTCGAACTCACCGACACTTCGGGCACCGAAGGCACCGGGAGCACCCATGCAAAACGCTCGCTGGGGCCCTGATAAAGAATCTGGACAACCGCAGTCACGGTGTCATCGGGATTATCGCTGAAGATGATCCGCTCGGCGGCCTGGTTGATGGGCTGTTGCTGGTCGCAGAAAAATCCGCCGCATGCTTCGGCATCACTCGTCGAAAACGAGATCGAGGCGGCCGCAACCAACGCGAACGCTGCTGTCGCGATTCTCTGGGGCTCGATGGACATGGTTTCCTCTCGTAGAGTTCGGGTCGTTCGACGCCCGAGGTGAGAAACGTCGTTCAGACCCGGGTGCCGTCGCAGTTTTTGATGACAGGGAGGAAGTCTGCAGAAAGTATACCACGCACCTGGCCAGAGATTCTGCGCCGGCAGACAAACCCGACCACAGGCGCAAGGCAGGCCGCGGATCCCCTGATTGCCCGATGAGACGGCACCCGATCTCAGGCGGCCGGCATTTCAAAAATCCACGACACGAACGACGTAGATGTCAGCGATCTCTCAGATTACTGAGGGTGCTCATTCTCAGGAAGGTGCTCCGGCGGTACTTTCAGACCACTGAACACTGATTCGCCAAAGCCACCCATTCCCCAGGTACCTGCGAGCTTCCCGTTCGCCGCCTGAATCAGGCCGATGAGCGCGGGAATGTAGCAGAGGAGCATGAGGGGGAAGAAAAGCCCACAGCTCACAAAGGTCAGCGCCGCCGAAATCCAGAATAAGAGGAAGGTCACCGCGGCTGCTTTGGAGTGGTGCAGCGCAAACCGATTTTCGCGCTGCATCATGGGGATCATGAACATGGGAAGCCCGAAGAGAAGCGACGCATGCGAGAGAATCGCCATGGTCTTGCCTTCTTCGACTTCTTGCTCGAGGGCGTCGACCGACGGCTCTTCCCGGCGCTGGGCCCTCGGGTGATGGACCGGAGGGTTGTGCGGGTGCTCGTCGGTGAGAATCCCAGGCATCGCGGCAGTCGGCGCCTCGACGTCGACCTCCGAGTCAACCCAGCCGTCGGCACCTCCCGCCGTTTCTCCCCAATCGTTATGGTTGTCTTCTGTCATCACCTATCCACTCAACGCGACCAACTCTTGCGCTCTTGCCTTCGTCGCTTTTTCGTCGTCGCCCAACTGCATATCAGACACTCCTCGAACTCGTGATAGCGCGCCGGGCAATGTTCGCGACCAAAGTAAATGATCTGCAGATGACGACGGTTCCACGTATCTCGCGGGAAGACTTTCTTGAGGCCCTTTTCAGCCGCAGCAACCGTCGTTCCGCTCATCAATCTCCAGCGCTGTGCGGCTCGATGGATATGTGTGTCGACCGGAAAAGCAGGCTCACCGAACCACTGGGTCATCACTACCGACGCCGTCTTGTGGCCGACACCGGGCAGGCGCTCGAGATCATCGAGTGTCCCTGGCACCTCTGCGTCGTACTCTTCGACGAGGATCTGCGAGAGCTTTTTGACCCGCTTTGCCTTCGTCGGGGCAAGCCCGCACGTCTTGATCGCTTCGAGAATATCTTCGACGTCGGCTTTCGCCATCTCTTCGGGCGTTCCGGCAAGCTCAAAAAGCGCCGGGGTGACCAGATTCACTCGATCATCGGTGGTCTGAGCCGATAGCAATACGGCGATCAGAAGCGTGAACGCATCATGATGGTGAAGCGGAATCGGCGGCGACGGATAAAGCTCGTCGAGAATCTCACCAATCTTATCTGCTCGATCTTGTCGTCGCATCGTTCGCTCGCGTTGAGAATGCAGGCTCGTTGCTCGTGGTACCGTGCAATAGCGATTCGATGCAACTGACCGGCCCTGGAATACATCTGCCTACGTCTCGGGTTGGCATGATGTGAGGGACAGCCCCCACCGCCCGTCGGCCGGCGGATTTCGAAGCAAAACGAAAACGAAAAACTGGTCAGCGCCCGGATCTCCCATACGCTGATGTAGGGAAACGTACGCTCGAGACCGTGCACTGGCTCTGACGTAGGACACACTTCATGACGAACGGCAGAACATTCGGCCACCTTTTTATCGTAACGCTTTTTTCGTTCGCTTTCACGGCCTGCGAAAACGAAGTCGAACAAGAGCCTCCGGCATTCGACGAACTCATCTCGAGCTTCGACTCCAAACTCTCGAATCACCTCGAGAGAGCAGCGTTCGAAGATGCCGAGCGTGAGCATCTCGAAAAGCTATTGCGCAGTCCTCGGCCGCATTTGGAAGCCGACGACGGCCTGAAGT
>CAYFTY010000343.1:0-5346 GCA_964346045.1 uncultured Bradymonadales bacterium
TCGTTGATGAGGCGCGCGATGCCAAAGTCGAGAAGCTTCACAAAGTCGTGGTCGTTGCCCGACTTGGTGATGATCATATTTTCGGGTTTGAGGTCGCGGTGGACAATTCCCTCTTCGTGCGCGTCGGTGAGCGCGCTGAGAATCTGCTCGCCGATATGAACAATCCTCTCCGTCGTGACCTCTTGCGTTTTCAGCCAGTCAGCAAGGCTCGATCCCGGCGCGTACTCCATCACCATGTACGGATGCTTTTGCTCGTCGAATCCGAAGTCGTGCAGGGTGATGATATTGGGATGGTTTAGATGCGCGACCGCCTGTGCCTCGCGGGTGAAGCGGTCACGCCCCTGGTCGCTATCCTTGAGTTCGGCACGCAGTACCTTAAAGGCTACTTCGCGCTCGACGGGCAGCTGCAGAGCCCGATAGACCGCGCCCATCCCGCCCTCGTTGATCAGCGAAAGGATGACGTACTTACCGGCCGCCAGCGTGCCGACCACCGGATCTTTCTGCGCATCGGCGATTCCTGCCTCCGAGATGAAATAATACTCGTCTCGTGGACACTTCGCGCCCAGTTGGTCACTGGTGTGGCCGCATTTTGGACAAACCGGCATGCTGCGTCTCGTTTTCTGAGCGAATGTAGACCCTCGTAACATATCAGTACCGCATGTAGCGCACAACCTTTTGGAAGGCGCGAGATTGGCCAGAACATCGCGTTTCCCCTATGCTCCCGTGAAGGGATCAACGCAAGGATGACTGCATGGATCCACCGAGCGACCGATGTTTCTACACCTTCATCGAAGAGGCCTTGCATGCTGAAGCGATTCGAAAGAATGAAAATGCTGGGGCTTGTGCTCGTAGCTTTATTCTGGACAGCTTGCGGTACCGATTCGGCTCGTCCGGCGGCGGAGAATAACCCGCAGGAATGCACTGACGAGTGCACTCTGGGTGACCGCGCGTGTCTCAGCGATACGCAATTACAGACATGCCGCCGCGGCGCTGATGGATGCTTCGAGTTTCGAGAAGTCACCTGCCTGGAGAGCGAGATCTGCGAGGACGCCGACTGCGTCAATCGCCCGCGTGACTGCGAAGACACATGTACGCCCCCTGACAATCGCTGCACCTCGGAGGGCGAGACTGAATCGTGCTCGGATCATAATCGTGATGGCTGCTTTGAATTCGGCGGCGCGGAGTTCTGCGGAACCTCCGAGATTTGCGATCCAGCCGATGGACTCTGCAAGCCAGCCGATTGCGACGACCTGTGCACGCAGGGAGACACAATTTGCCGCGACGGACTTCTCTCGACCTGCGGTCCCGGGCCCGGAGACTGCCTGATCTATCTCGGTGGCAAAGAGTGTCCCGACGGCGAGCAATGCCAGGTCGACGCCTGCGTGCCTGGAGGAGAATGCCAGGACGAGTGCGACGGCGAGAACCTCTGCGCCGTCGACGGCGGCGTGCGCACCTGTGAAGATAGCGACAATGATGGATGCACCGAGCTCAGTGACTCGATGCCCTGCCCTGGCGGAGAATCGTGCCGCAGTGGGACGTGCGTGTCCGACTCGACATGTCGCGACCTCTGCGTGACCGGTGAAGCCGTCTGCGTCGGAAACGAGATTGCACGTTGCGAGACGCAGAGCGATGGATGCCTGGCCTTTGCCGCGGCCACCCCCTGCCCCAACACAGGTGAGAGTTGTGTGCGAGACACCTCGGGAACCTCCTGCCGGCCCGGCCCTACATCTGGCGCCGTCGTCATCAATGAGGTCTTCTACGATGCCATCGGCGACGACTATCGAAGCGGCGCTTCATCCACGTTCATCGAAATTGCGGGTCCACCGGCACTCTCGCTGGCTGGCTATACGATCGATTTAATCAATGGTTCGACCGCCAGCTCGTACAATCGTTTTACATTGCCATCGAACGCGCGCCTCGACGGCAACGGCTATGCAGTGCTGGCGATGACCGACGCAGACAGCTATCTCGTCAATGACGCGCCGGGCAATATCTACTATGTGTTGACCGGCTACTCGACCAATCAAGACGCGATTCAGAATGGCCCCGACAATGTAGTGCTCGAAGACGGTACAGGTACAGTCATCGATGCTCTGGCGTATGGCACATTCGCCACCAACGATCCCGGATTTGCGGGCGAGGGAAGCGCGGTTGCCGCCCCCGTTCCCGGGCGGTCGGTTGGCCGCATCGGCGGCAGCGATACGGATGACAATGCTGCCGACTTCGTCAGTCTCTACCCGACGCCGGGTGCGCCGAATTCCGATCTGCTCATCAATGAAATCTACTTCGATCAGGGCGGACAAGACGGAGTGCAGGGCTCGACCGAAACCTTCGTCGAGCTGACGGCGCCAGTGCGCGGTTGGGAAGACTTACCTCTCGATGGATACATTCTGCGAGCCATCAATGGCTTCGATGATATGGACTATATCTTCTCGGTCGACTCGATGGGGAACCCGACAGTGAACGGCATCGAGATGAGCACCATCGGCCTCAACGATGGATCGAATGACGGCCTCGTCGTAGTCTGCAATATCGACCTGGCCTCGGCCGCGTTGTTGAGTTCGTGCACGGTTCCCTACGAGGGCTCGGATTTTCAAAACGGACCCGACTACTTCGTGCTCGAGTACGAAGGACGCGTCATCGATGCGATCGCATACGGGAATTTCTCGTCGACACCCGCGTTCGGCGAGGGTAATCCAGCGACCTTCACCGGATCGTTTTCGGGCAAGGCTTTTGGCCGGTGGCCGAGCTCAGACCCGAGCCGACCGAAAGACACCGATGACAACGCAAGTGATTTCTACGAGATGAGTCCCTCGCCGGGGCAAGAGAACCCGCTGCCAGCAAACCCCTGATCGGACCGAGCTAATGGAAGAAAAACCCAACGAAGACGCCGAAACTCGCGATGAGAGCGAGGATAACGACGAGCAGCGCGAGAAGAGCGAATACGAGCAGCGCGAAAAAGACGAGTACAAGTGGCGCGAGAAGAGCGAATACGAGCAGCGCGAGAAAGACGAGTACGCCGAGCGTGATCCGGGCTCGACCTTCGACGTGAGCAAAAGCGTCAACGCACCGCGCAAGACGCACGGAACGCGCGTCGCTTTCACGTTCGTTTGTGCTGGCTGCGGGGCCGAATCGACGCTCGACTACAAACCCAAAGGAGTACCGGTCGAGCACTTACTCTGCGAAGACTGTATGTCCTCGGCAGATAAAGCCGGTCGTTGGAAGCTGATTCGCACCAAGAAAGAGTGGGAAGAGCGTAAACGCACCTTTGAGCTCGTCTGCACCGAATGCGGCAATATCGAATACTCGAATCGTCCGCCCCGGAAAGGACGCGATCACGTTTGCGAGCGTTGCCTGATGGAGCAAGCCCAGCCTGATAAAAGCAGGCTGGCCGGCGCCCACCGCGTCGAGGGCGGCGTGATGGTCAGGCGAAAAAAGAAGCACACATCCGAGGAAGAATGATCACTCGATCGTGATCTCCTGTGGATTCCAGTCCTCATCAAAAAAGAGCACCGTTCGATCCGGCACCTCGACCCACTCGGGCCCCGGCCGCTCGGCCGCGTTCGTGAGTGCGACAGCGCGGAATGCTGGATACTGGCTGGTCTTGGGTCGATGCCCCGCAAACATGGGTGCTTCGACCGGAACTTCGAGGCCGCTGATCAAACGATAGAATAACGGCGTGCCAAGTCGAGCGACCACGAGTTTCCGTTCAGAAGCAGCGACAGCGGCAAAATCAGCTACCGCGGCGGCCCGCTGAATGTGGCCCGCTGTGTCGGCCATCGCCTCGGCGACAGCTTCGGTGTCGACCGGAATGGCCTCGAGTTGATTGCGCGAATGCAGTCGACCGAGAAAGGCGTGAAAGAAGACTTTCTGAGGGCTCTTCCCTTTGAGATTTCCGCGAATGAATTGCGGAACCCCATCCAGAAGATCCTCGATGGTCTCTTCGCCGGACGGGGTTTCTCCGAGGTGCGCAAACACCCACTTGCGGAAGCGGAAGGGCTGAAGCGGCCTCGAGCTCTCTTCGGTCGAGCGCAGAAAGCCAAGAATCGAGCGTGCCGGGACATCTGTCATCAGATCGACCAGAGACGCCGAATTCGGGGCAGGTTTGGGGTTGGTGCGCAAGAGCGAGCGCGAACCCTGTACCCAGCCGAGCCCGACACCCGAGGACTCACCGGTCTCGGGCAATTCGAGTTCGTCCGAGAGCTCTCGGAGCACATGATTGGTGAGATTATCGTCGGTGCATGTGTAGGCGACTACATGTGACACTGCATTACCTCTTTTGTTCGGCTGCTTTACTTCGCGCCGTTGTACATCGACTCGCTGCAACGTAAATTCGTCGTATGACGCGCCTCTTTCTCATTATGATCTTGTGCACGAGCTGGATCTTTTCGAGCTGCTACCCGCATCGTGGGCAGCCGCTCAATCAATCCGCCTCTGAACTATTAGAGAGCGCGAGATCAGCGTGTCAAAGAAATGACCGGCGAGCGAATCGTACACTCCTTCGCCGACTGGTGCGCGAGCACCCGGAGAGCGAAGAAGCCGAGATCGCCCGGCGTCTGCTCGAAGAGCCGAACCCGTGTGGCGTTCGGTCGGCAGACGCGTCTTCCATACCCGAGAACACAACGCAACCGGATATGGATTCCCCAGACCTCTCCCATAGGATGCCGAAATGACCTCATTCGAAGCAATTCTACTCGATATCGAGGGGACCACGACTTCGATTTCATTCGTCTATGACACGCTATTTCCCTACGCTCGCGAGCATGTCGCACGCTTTCTAGACGACCACTGGGACGATCCACGGGTTCAAAAGGACATCGAACTGATGCGCCTGCAGGCACGAGCTGATCGGGACGAGGGGCTCGAAGGTGTAGTCGTGATTCCCGAAGGCTCACGATCGGATGCGCTGCCAGCCGTGATCGACCATTTCCACTGGCAGATGGACAACGACCGCAAGACGTCGGGCTTGAAGTCGCTGCAGGGAAAGATCTGGCGGGCCGGGTATGATGCAGGAACGTTGCGAGCGCATATTTTCGACGATGTCGAAGCCGCGCTCAAACGCTGGAATCAGGCGGGTCTCGAGGTCTACATCTACTCGTCTGGAAGCGTCGCTGCCCAACGCCTGCTCTTCTCGCATACCGAGTCGGGTGACCTCACAGGCTATCTCGCCGGATATTTCGACACGCTCACCGGACCGAAGAAAGACCCGGACAGCTACACGCTCATCGCCGAAGGCATACACGTCGCGCCCGAACACATTCTCTTCGCGACCGACAATCTCGACGAGGCGCGCGCGGCGGCAGACGCGGGCTTCGAAGTCGTGCTCATGAATCGCCCGGGCAACCC
>CAYFTY010000344.1:0-5345 GCA_964346045.1 uncultured Bradymonadales bacterium
TGAAGAGCTGCTGCGATTGATCGGCAGCAAGCCCAACCCGATCCCCGAATTCCACATTGGTCGCAAGACCCTGACTCCTCGCATGGTCAGAATGCTCTCGTTTGCGGTGCGTCAGACTGATTCCGATCGAGTGCGCGAAGAGCAAATCATCGAGGCATTTCTCAACGATGGCGGCTCGAGTCTCGAATTGGTGCAGGCACTGGGGCTGGAGTCCGAGATCCGCAAAGCGCTCGGAGAACCGAAGGTTTTGGAGGAGGCACTCCCTGTCGAGGCTGCGATACGGCTCGGCGCCAGGCGGCAAAATACACCGACGCTCGATCTACTCGGGCGTGACCTCACCGCCGAAGCACTCGAGGGTAAGCTTCCCGAAATTGTCGGTCGCGAAAACGAGCTGCAGAGAGTGGTGAATGTTCTGCTTCGTAAAGAGCAACGAAATCCACTGCTCACCGGCGAGGCCGGTGTCGGAAAGACGGCTCTTGCCGTCGCACTCGCACAGCGAATCGCCTCGGGCAAAGTTCCAAAGCGTCTTCTCGGACACCGTCTCGTCGAGATCAACGGGGCGTCCCTGATGAGTGGCACCAGCTATCGTGGTGACCTCGAGTCCCGAATCAAAGGCCTACTCGATGAAGCCAGTCACGAAGTGATTCTCTTCATCGACGAGGCGCACGCGGTCTTTGCGCCGCGTGCTGGAAGCCACGCTCCGGCAGAGGTGCCCAATCATTTCAAGAGTGCCCTCGCCAGCGGGAATATCGCGGTCGTTGCAGCGACGACCGAGGCCGAGTACCGACGTTGGTTCGAGCAGGACCCGGCGCTCAAACGACGCTTCGAGCGGATCGAAGTAGGCGAGCCGTCGAATGAGTTGGTAACCGATATTCTGATGTCGTTGGTCGACGAACTCGAAGAAGAATACGAAGTTTCCGTCGAGGATGACGCCGTCGATGCGGCCATCGAACTCTCGGTGCGCTATCTGCCCGAGCAACGACTGCCAGACAAAGCCAAGAAGCTCTTGATGGACGCTTGCATCGCGCAGGCAAACGACCTCATGGATACACCCGACGACACTTCGGTGACTCGTTTTGGGATCGCTCGTCAGGTGCACCTGAAGACCGGGATACCGGTCGAAAGGCTGATGAAGGGCGAGATGACCTGGTGGGATGGCTTTGAAGAAAGATTGAATCAAAAGGTCGTCGGTCAAGAATCGGCCGTTTCTGCAGTTGCTCGAGCCCTCGTTGCTGGCCGATTGAAACGTTCGCGCGGAAACCGGCCCATGGCCGTACTCGTTTTCGTCGGACCTCCGGGAGTCGGCAAGGGGACTCTCGCTGCCGCTCTTGCAGAGGATATCTTCAACGATGACCGGGCTGTATTGCGACTCGATATGACCGATTTTCAGGAATCGCACTCGATCAGCAGGCTGGTGGGATCGCCGCCTGGCTACGTCGGGTACGAAGATGAAGATATGTTCGTGACACCGCTGCGTCGGCGTCCAAGCAGTGTCGTCTTACTCGAGGATTTCGACCGCGCGCATCCGCGCATCCAGGATCGTATGCTGCGCTTGATGAGCGAAGGCGAGATTACGGACACCCGGGGGTACAGTGCCGACGTATCGAACGCGGTCTTTGTACTAACGGTGAATACGGCAGATACGCGAGGTGCATCCAAAATCGGTTTTGGCGGCGAAGGCGACGACCCTGCAGCGACTCGAATCCTGGATCAGCACGACCCGACTTTCGCGGGACGTATTCGTGAATATGTGGATGCAGTCATCGGGTTCCGTGCGCTGGCGGCGGACGGTGCCGAACCCACGCACGAGTTGGTGGCACGGCGTCTCGCCTCGTTTGTCGATGCGATGCGTTCCGAGTATTTGATCGAAGTCTCAGTGATGCCCGAACTGCGAACTCATCTCGAAGAGTCCGCCGAGCAGCTCGCAGATGCACGGGCGATTCACGAGCTCGTTGACGAGTTGCTCTTCGAACCTGTGACGGAAGCCTTGCTGACTGGCCAGGTTCGAGCCGATCTTCGATTAGAGTGGAATTCCGAGGAATCGCGCGTCGAGGTTTTGTCGGAAGATTGACCAGACTCTTGCTGTCCCTAACAAGTGAAGCTAACCCATTGAGAATTTTTGCTGAGAGGTATTTATGAAGCCCCATGCCTGGGAATACATGCACGCGAGTGCGAGTATCCAAAACCCGCAGAACGTCAGCTTTTACGAAGAACGCCACGAACGACTCTATCGTGGAGTGGACCTCGATACGATAGGAACGCACGGGTGGGAGCTCGTCTCGGTCGTACTCGTTCCGCAGGAAGAGGGGCATCGATTCGAGTACTTCTTCAAGCGTCCATCTCGCAAAGAGACGGTGACCGTCTACGAATCGGCCGATAACTGATGTCGGTGGGGATGGATTCAGAAACCGGCGGAGTCGCCGGTGAGCGCAGGTTCTCTATTCAGCGCCGGTTTCCAATAAGTCGGAGTCTTCGGGCTCGGGAGCAAACTCCGTTGTGAGCGGCGGCTCTTCAGCCGTGACGCATGCTTCTTCATACTCCAGAACCTCGGCCAGTAGATTGCTCTTACAATCATGGCATTTGGCGTGCAGTATCGCCCGATTGCCCATAATGAGTCTCACCGATTCAGAACCACATTTGAAACAACGTACGGTGAAAACCACGGACAATTCCTCTCGCGTGAAGAACGGCTCCTTCGAAGAAACGAAGCAAGCTAGAGCACTCCTTTGAATGGTAGATGAGCGATAGTGCTTTGACAAGCACTGGTTGCGATGGACGCACCGCTGAAATGGCCCGTTCAGGAAGCCGGTATCGCGGTCTTCGGGCGTCGCGTCGGGCTCTTTCCAGGAGCGGTTGGGACCGGTTCGGGGATTCTGTACATGCCCTCCCATGGATTCCACTCATAGCGAGCCGTTTCACTCGAGTCGACGTCTCGAATTTCGATCCAGCGAGCGCCACTGCCATTGAGGATCCGAATCTCATGAGTCTGCATCCAGTCCTCGCCTTCGGTCTGAAGGGCAACAGGATGCCCGAAGACACGCGCCACAGACTTGCCGATGACTTTGTAGATCGCGAGATGGACTTCCGAGCCATCGCCCGATTCAATCACCTCCTGGACGACGAGCTCGAGGCGGTCATCGTCGATCATGCGCGCGGCGACGGCCGAGGAGGGCAGAGGCTCTACGAATGAGCGTGGAGCTGTCTCTGCATTCCACTCCCGCTCTGCGTCGTGCCCTGATTCGACGATCACCTCGATCGCTGAACCAGGCTTCAAGATCGCGAGCGCCTTCGGCGAGTTGAGGGCCATGGGACCGACGAAAGCGAGGTACTCGTTGGAGAGGGACGACCGAAGGCGAAACTCTTCTTGCAGCTTCTCGGCGCTCTGTGGATCGAGTGCTCGCGCTGCGTCTTCCGCTACGAAGCCTTTGGCGTCGAGGAGCCTCTGGCGCGTTTGCTCTTGTCGGGCGTCCCGGTCGTTGCGGTCAGACTCGGCGGACGACGCGACGACTGAATCTTCATCCTCGGTCGATTCGGGCTCTTCGCGCTCGACGACCTTCGGAACGCTACCATCTGCGCAGGCCATCTCCTCTTGCTCGCAATCACATACCCATGGTTTCAGGGAATTTTTGATGGCGCCGCAGCCAGAGAACAGCGCTGCCGCCAGCAGAAGTGCGGGCAGTCGTCGAGGGGTCATCAATGGAGAGGAATGTCGCTTCTTCACGGATACTGAAGGTCGATTGCCGCCAAGTTGAAGACTTTTGTACCGTTGGGCTTCCAGTAGCGCAACTCGACAGACTGCAATCCTTTGTCGATCGTGCCAAGGGCCTGTGCGGTGGCAACGCTCATGTCGATGATACCACGCCAGTGGCCGTGCTCTTCGCGGCTCAGTCGAACGCCCCAGGAGCCGTCCGGTAGCCGCGCACCATAGGGCCCGCGGTCGTTGATGCGACACCAGACGCGGCGTTTGTTAGCGCGATTTACGATCAAGACCATCGTATCGAAGGGAAGAGCGCGGTGGGCACAGGTGAACCGATCCGGATCGAAGCGTTCACCATTGGCGGTCTGATCACCATGCCAGTTCCCATCCCCGTACCATGAAGCCAATCCAAGCTCCTGGACGGGCGGCATTTCGGCTTCGGGAAACTCGACCATGTCGCCGGCGGAAAACTGGGCGTACATGGCCACCATCAGGGTCAATTTAACAATCGACATAAGAACTCCTGCGCAGCAATAGCGCGCACGCTACTCATCCACTCATTTAGCTTGTCCATTCATCCAGCTGGTCCCCGTGGAAAACTCCTCAGAGACCGACGCATCCTTATCAGCGCGCGCACGAGAATCAAGCACTTTCTCGCTCGACACTTCGAGCCGAACCTGTAGTGCTCGACATCGTGCGTCAGGAACGAGCGCACCAACGCATCGATTTCAAGAAGAAACATCGCTCTACGACTCGCATACACACCGCACGAAGGCTCTGAGATGGCGGTGTAAGAAAACTAACACCCGCCGAAACTCCAGAGGATCGTGTCGTACTCAGAAAGAATTCGCCCTATCACACATACATCTCCGCTCGATTCGTTGATCACTTCGGAACCTACCCATACGTGATCCACAGCAGTTGAGAAACCACGGCGCAGGCGCAGGTGATTTTCTGCGAAGTCGAACGATCGTGGTAAATTAGGCGTCAATGTGGGGGCGTGTGTGAGGGTGTGGGAGCAAGTGGTGCGTGACAAATGGGTGACGTCAGCTTGACAGTGACACCCGGTATCCGCTTCAACTAGGCACCGTGTTTGGGTTCCTTAAAAATAATCATGTACGGAAGAGGTTGGCACGCAACTTGTAAGAGTTCTGGTCGGCGTTAAGTTTTATACATACTCGACCGCCGACGTTTTGTCGGCGAACAGTAGGAGGAAGTGAATGAAAGTAGGTAACTGGCAATGGGCATTGAGCCTCCTTGCTGCACTCACCATGTTCGGCGCCGGATGCGCGCAGGACGTGGGCGACATTGATCGCACGCAGCCAGATAAGCTCGAAAAGGCCCTCTTTGAGAATGACGACGAATGGTTTTTCCGGCAGACCGTTGTAGATACGGACTTCCAGGGTTCGGTGGGACTCTTTAATGCGTATGAGTCGCTGATGAAGCGCGTACGCTGGGTCATCACCGAAGATACGCTCTACGCGATGTCGACTGTGGAGCCAGTGGACGGCGTCACGGACGGTTTCACCGACGACGATGACCGACGGCTCGGAATTGTCGCCGCGTTCCCGATCATGGGACACTTCGACGTCCAGCGTTCTTACAATGCTGCCACCGGCGAGCAGACGAACGTGGTCGTCGAGAACGC
>CAYFTY010000345.1:0-5294 GCA_964346045.1 uncultured Bradymonadales bacterium
GTGGGTCCTGCGTGAGATCATTCAATGTAAATGCGAGGTCGAAGCGAATCGGGCCGACCGGCGTAAGCCAGAATAGTCCTCCTCCCACACCGTATATGAGGGTCTCCGCCAATTTGGGAATCGTCGTGAATCCGCGCTCGTTGGCGCCGGTATTCGCGTAGAGCTGTCCGAGGCTGACGCTCGCCGCATCAACAAAGAGTGCGCCCCAGAGCTCACCCACTTCGAGGAAGTCCTTATTCAATCGCAGTCGATGCTCGACCGATAATTCGAGCTTCGAGATGGCCCCGATCTGGATGGCCTCTCCACTCTGCGTCCAGAAGCTGATTTGCTGCCGACCGAAACTTCGCATCGAGTCGATGCCGCCCGCGTAGATCTTTTCGGGCACGGGAATCTCGGAGCGGTCGTCGAGATTGTAGATCGAACCCACACGTGCTCGCAGAGCGAGGACCTGGAGCAGTCCGAGATCAAAGGGGAAGTAGGCCTCGGCCCCGAGGATGGCCTTCAGGTATTGCGACTCACCCAGGGTGAGATACCCGAAAGCCTCGTTGAGGGTGAGCTCGATCTGCCACCCGCTCTTGGGGTTGAGGACCTCATCCCGAAAGTCGAGCCGTATGCGTTGTTCGAGGTACTCGAGGATGTAGTCGCTGATGAAGACGTCGGTGGCGATCAGAGAGGGATCGATCGACGTGAGTCGGTTCAGCTCGAAATTATAGGAGACCTCGAGATGCAGGTGGTCGAAAAAGGTACGGCTCAGGCCCACACGCAGGCTCGGCGAGGTGAGGTCGTAGCCCTCGAAGACCTCGCGTTCGAATTCGATCCGAGCGTTGAATGTCGTGAGCCTTTCGAAAAACTGCGGGCGTGTGAGTCGCAATTCACTGCTGGCGATCACACCGTCGTTGATCGGTTCGATAAAACTCGGTGCCCACGCGTAGCCGACCGAGTTAAATTGTTCGACGCGCCAGAAGGTCCCAAAGAGATTGGGATTCGACCAATGTAGCAGACCCTGAAGCCCCTGTCGGTTGATCTCGGCTTCGGCCGAGGCACCGAGGCGCAGATTCCAGGGAGGCGACTCTTTGACGCGTATGACGACCGGTACCGTTGGATCGAGTTCGGTTCGGTCCTCGGCTTCGGATTGGGCTTCGTTGATCAACTCCGAAATCCCCAGGGCTTCGCTTTCTTCCTCTTCTTCGGCCTCTTGCTGGCTTTCGCCCTGCCCACCGAATGCTTCGAATTCGGCGATCTCGTATTCGGTGGCGACTTTCACCAGACTGAAGACCCGCAGATCGTAGAGGGCCTCTTGAGTTTCCTGCATCAAACGGGGGTCGTACGGCTTTCCCGGCTCGATCGTTGCTGCCGTCTGGACGTGTTCTTCGTCGACGTCTTCGAGGCCCTCGATGGTGATCTCACCAAAGGTCGAGGCAGGACCCGAATCGATGAAGTAGGTGATGCGAGCCTCACGTTTACTCGGGTCGACGAGTACGCGTCCGCGCACGCTCGCGTAGGCGTAACTCATCTCTTCGAGTCGGGTCGCAAGCTCCTCTTTGGAGCGGGTGTATCGGCTTTCGACGAATCGCTCGTCTTCTTTGATCGAGAGGGCTCTTTTGAGTTCGGCGGGTTTCAGGTCTGTTCCCTCGAGCCCGGCAAATTGAATGGTCTCGACCGACGTGGGTTCGCCCTCGAAGACTTTGACGGTGAGCCGTACCCATTTCTCTTCGTCGTTCTGCACGAAGCTCTCGCTTGCGATGCGTGCGTTGAAATATCCCCGTGCGCGATAAAACGTGACGATGCGTTGTTTGTCGCGCTCCCATTCGACGTAGTTGTAATAATTATGGTCGGCACCGAGGAGAGGCATCCAGCTGATGGATGTGCGCCACCCCGGATCTTCGCGAATCGCGAGACCTTCCTTGATATCATCGACATCAAAAGCCTCGACGCCTTCGACGACGATCTCGCGCACTACGAAGTCGGTCGCGCCCGGAAGCTCATAAGTCTTTTCCTCGGGGCCAGAGCTGCACCCCACCAGCACCCACGTCGCGAAGACGGTGACGAGGATTCGGGGGAATTCCGACCTGAGTGATATGTGGAGGAAGCGAGACATGGGCTCCATGAGCGAAGCAGCTGCTGCGGATTGTAGGGAGTGAGAGGCAAATTCCAAAGCAGAGCTTTCGACTTTCGGCCCGCCAAGTTGACATCCTGCGAGGCGATCGTTAACGTTCGCGCTCCCTCGGATGGGCTAAAACTCTCGAGGGCACGAAAAGCCCGATGCATCGGGCACTTAATCGATTTTTTGTCTGAGCCCCGAGATGGAACGATTTGGGGTGTTGGGCTTCGTCTGTTTCGCAGCCCCTCCTATAAAGAGGCGCGAACTACAAGAGTCGAATCGGATCGCTTTTGGAGCTTCGTCAAGGCGGCGAGGCGGGTAGATCCCTTAGCACTGCAGCAACATTAAGGTTTTCAATGGCAACCCAAACTGAACAATTTCCGACGAGCGAGGACTTCGGTGCGCTGCTCGACGAGTTTCAGGAAGACCACACGCAGATCAAAGAGAACAATATCGCCGAAGGGCGCGTTCTCGAGGTCGGTGAGGACTACGTACTCGTGGACATCGGATTCAAATCCGAGGGCCGAATCGCGCTTTCAGAATTCAAGGACTCCGACGGTCAGGTCGACCTGAGCGAAGGAGACACCGTCGAAGTGCTCGTAGAAGCACGAGAAGACGAGACCGGTCAGTGCGTTCTCTCGAAAGAGAAGGCAGACCGACGTCGCGTCTGGGAACGGATGGCCGACAAGGTCGAGAACGAC
The DNA here is from genome assembly GCA_964346045.1 of uncultured Bradymonadales bacterium. Classification (GTDB taxonomy): domain Bacteria; phylum Myxococcota_A; class Bradymonadia; order Bradymonadales; family Bradymonadaceae; genus CAYFTY01. The sequence continues at coordinate 2,803 of CAYFTY010000345.1, forward strand.
GAATTGGTGCGCGGCAAGATTACGCAGCGTGTCAAAGGCGGACTCCAGGTCGATATCGGAGTCAAAGCGTTCCTTCCCGGCTCGCAGGTCGAACTTCGCCCGACACGCAACCTCGACCGATATATCGGTCAGGAGTTCGCGTTCAAGATCATCAAGTTCAACCCGCAGCGACTCAACATCGTGCTCAGTCGCCGCGCGCTCCTCGAAAAAGAGCGAGAGCATCTCAAAGAGAAGACGCTCGAGAAGCTCAAAGAGGGCGCAGTCATCGAAGGTATCGTCAAGAATATCACCGACTACGGTGCCTTCGTCGACCTCGGCGGAATCGACGGCCTTCTGCACATTACCGACATGAGCTGGGGACGCGTATCGCACCCCTCCGAGCTCTTCGACGTCGGCGATGAGATTCAGGTCAAGGTCCTCAAATTCAACCCGGAGAGCGAGCGCGTCAGCCTCGGCTATAAGCAGCTCTCGCCGGATCCATGGGAAGGCGCAGAAGATCGCTATCCCGAGGGTGTCCAGGTGCTCGGTCGCGTCGTGTCGCTCATCGACTATGGTGCGTTCGTCGAGCTCGAAGAGGGCATCGAGGGTCTGATCCACATCAGCGAGATGAGCTGGACCAAGCGCATCAAGCATCCTTCGAAGGTCGTCGACGAGAACGACGTCATCGAAATCGTAGTGCTCAGCCTCGACACCGAAAATAAGAAGGTGTCGCTCGGTATGAAGCAGATTGAGCCGAATCCGTGGACCCTGCTCGAAGAGCGCTACCCGGTCGGTACTCGAATCCTGGGCAAGGTCCGAAACATCACCGACTTCGGTATTTTCATTGGTATCGAAGAGGGAATCGACGGACTCGTGCACATCTCGGACATCTCGTGGACCCAGAAGATCAAACACCCCTCGGAGTTGTTCGCCAAAGGCGACGATGTCGAGGCCGTGGTCCTCAATATCGATGTCGAAAACGAGCGTTTCTCGCTCGGTATCAAGCAGCTCGAGCCGGATCCGTGGGAGCTCATCCCGCAGCGCTATCCGCCAGGAAAGATCGTCGAGGTCAAGGTCACCAAGCTCACCGACTTCGGTGCATTCGCCGAGATCGAAGAGGGCATCGAAGGCCTGATCCACATCTCGGAGCTTTCCAACGACCGCATCGAGGACCCCTCGCAGGTGGTCAAAGTCAACGAAGAGCGCAAGGCTGAAGTCATCAGTGTCGACCCGAAAGAGCGCAAGATTGCTCTCTCGATCAAGAGCTTCGTGCGGCGCAGTGAGCGCGGCGATCTTCGTGAGTACAGCGACGAGGGCGAAGCAACGGCACAGCTTGGAGATCTTCTCAAAGGCAAGCTTGGCGACCTCGCGAGCGAAGCTGAAGTCGAGGAGCCCGAGGCTGAAGAAGCCGAAGAGGCCGCAGCCGAAGAAGCTGCTGAGACCGAGGCCCCTGCTGAAGAGGCGGCTGAAACCGAAGAGGCAGACAGCGAAGAAATTGTCGACTCCGAGGAAGAAGCAGACTCCGAAGAAGAGTGAATCGCTGAGTGAAGCAAAAGAAAAGGCGACGCCGTTGGGCGTCGCCTTCTTTCGTTTCTGTGTTTCTGCTACTCGGCGGCCTTTGTGACCTGAGCGCCTTCCTCGAAGAGAGTATCGGAGTAGCGCTTCTCCATGGTCTCGAGCCCGCGCAGAATCAGTAATCGGAGAGCGTCCGAACGACTGATTTTCGACTTCAGGGCAAACTCGCGTTCAGAACCGAGAGCCGATTGCACGCGCTCTACGCGCTCGGCCATCCGCTTTGGCAATCGAATTGTGACTACGACATCTTTCTCTTCGTCACCCACGTTTCCTCCCGAGGGTCGGTTTCAAGGCCTGAAAGCGGCCCTTTTATCTCGTGCTATCAGAGGGATATGCATCCCTGCGAGATTTCAAGTCTCGCGTTCGATCTGTTGCTCCAATGTCTCGATGCCTGCCAGGAGCAGGTATCGGTGAGCATCCGAGCGATTGATCTTGCTCTTGAGGCTGAAGGCGGGCTGCTGGGCGATGTAATCTTTGAGTGCTTCGATTCTCTTCACCATATGCGAGGGAACTCGAATGGTGACGACAACGTCCGACGGTTCATCTGACACAACAGCTCCGGGTCTACAAAATACAACCACCCCTCATCGAATTGTATACAGACGTAGTCGATCGTTCAACCGGAAGACCGCGGTGCGCTGAGAGCGGCGATACGGAAGATCCAGTTCGAGAGTCCCGAGCGAGGTTTGAAACTCGTCTACCCGGTTGTGTCCCGTAAGCGGCTCAGAACGAATGCTCGTGGCTGGTAGATGGCATCTCAGCGCTCGTGCGCGACTCGAGACAGTTTGCACAATGACCTTCCGGGGCTAGAATCCCGCCCGGCGGCGCGCTTGTTTGGGTTGCGTCGACCCTTGCGGCGTGCGAATGTCGCGCCTCGACGGAATCTTGCGCATCTAAGCGCTGCGGGCGATCATCGCCCGGCATCTTGTCTCCTGAAT
>CAYFTY010000346.1:0-5269 GCA_964346045.1 uncultured Bradymonadales bacterium
GTGTCTTCGTTTCGGCGACTTCCTTTTCAGGCTCTTCGACGAGCCTTTCGTCGGCGACGAGTCCGCTGAGCTCCACGTTGATATCGGGCTGAAACGCCGAGATTTCGGCAACATGATCTTGGCCGTTGCCAAGAGCCACGCGGACGTTGGCCGGAAACCTCAGGTTCGACTCCTCGACCGTGACCGGGGTCTTGCCGAGAGGCCGACCATTCACCCAGATATCATGACCTGTCGGCGTGGTTCGAATCGTCATGCGTCGAACTTCGGCGGCCTTCTCAACCGCTGGCTTTTCATCCTCTGCGGGTTTCTGGTCGTCAGCAGCCGCGAGCTTCTTGTCGACGACCTCGGTGGGCGATGTATCCCCTGCTGCGGCAGGGGGGTCGGCCGGCTCTGTCGTTCCGTCGGACTGCATGAAGTTGTACGCGGTGAACGCCAGCAAAACGGCAAGTAAGAGTAGTATGCCAATGCCCGCCATCTTGGCCGTCGAAGGCTTTTCTTTGATCGGTGCCGAACGCGGGCCCTCGTATCGATCTCGCTCGAAGCGTGACGAGTTCGTCACCGGCGGAGCCTGGTTGCGCGACATCGATTCTACGTCGAGCGGCCGCGCGCCCCGCCTTTCTGGACTCGGTGCAGAAAACCCGCCGGATTCTGAAGCAGGCGCTGGCGTCGCGGATGCTGACACGCGTTGCGATACTGTTGGGTTCGCCGGCGCTCGCTCACGCTGCTCTTCGTGCGAGTCGCGGTCAATCGCTTGCTGTCGCCCAGTCTGCCGAACCATTTGCTTTGTGTTCGGGTCGTCGAGCTCGGACGATATATCTTCGATGCGCGCGGTCTCCTGCAGGGCGGCGGCATCATCGTAGCTGGCAGGAGCCGGAGCCTCGATCCCGAGATCGGGTTTTCGCCACTCCTCGAGTTCATTGAGGGCCTCTCGAGCGCTCTGGTAGCGAACGTCTCGATCCTTGGCGAGCATTCGATTGATGATCCTCCGCAATCCGGCCGGGCAGTTCGGCATTTCGGGGATTTCGAACGGCTGCGGATCGAGCTGCGCCCCGATGATCGTCACGCTACTATTCGACTCGATGGCTTTGCGACCCATCACCAGTTCGAAGGCAACCAGGCCCAGCGAGTAAATATCACTCTGAGCATTCATTTGCTGACCACGAATCTGCTCGGGTGACATATAGCGAGGCGTTCCGATCAAAGCGCCATCCGCGGTGAGGTCGCCTTTCAGGGTCGAGGTGCTGTCGGTGACCTTCGCAATCCCGAAATCGAGCAATTTCACCTGATCGGGCCGACCGACGTGCTCGTACACCATGATATTGCCGGGCTTGATATCCCGATGCAGATAGTCATGGGCATGGGCTTCTTCGAGGCTGCTCAATGTCTGCTTCAGGATCTTGACCACTCGTTCGGGCTGGATCGCCCCGGAACGCTTGAGCATGGCCGAGAGACTGACCCCGTTGATATATTCGAAGACCATGTAGAGCAGACCGCCCTGAGTCTGCCCGTAATCGTACATCGTAATGGTATGAGGGTCGCGCAGCCTCGATACGAGGCGCGCCTCTTGATAGAAGCGTTCAGCAAGCTTGTCGATATAGGCTTCCTCGCCATCCTCGTTATTCGGCGTCAGAATCTTCAGCGCCACGTCTCGGCCGAGATCCTCCTGGCGAGCCTTGTATACTCGCGCAAACCCCCCGCTCCCGATGAGCGGACCGACCCGGTAGCGCTCTTCGAATAACTGGCCTGGTTCTGGAAATGGTTCCGGCATGATTGTACTCGCCCCCGACAAAGGGAACTCGACGATAACTCGCGATTGGGGGAAGCTTCTTGCAGGAGGTTATCAAGGGAGTGCATGAGCAGCAAGTAACCTGCCTCCCAACGTTCCCCGAGAAACTCAATGCGTGAATTCCGAGAATATCGAAAGCAACCTCTGCGCGAACTCACCTCGCAGCGACTGGTCGTGCGTATCGACAAATCCGGATGGCGGGCTGAAGGCCTGGTGCGGTGTCTGGACGGCTGGATTTCGGTGCGCGGCGCGCACCTCGGCGAGACGCTCGAGGTCGAAACAGCCGACCGTGCGCATCCGGGAAAGCTTTACGCGACGCTTACCGAGGTCATCGAGAGCTCCGATCGACGAGCTGAAACTGGCTGTCCCCACTTCGGCAGATGTGCCGGATGTCAGACCCGCCACATGACGCGACCCGACGAACGCCAGTTCAAAATGGATTCGATCCTCGAGATCCTCACCAAGTTCAGTGGATTTCAAGAAGGCGATTTGCCGGCGCCCGAATGGGTGGCAAACGCAGAGGATGGAGCTCGCCGACGGGGGTCTCTCTCTCGGGGGCGCGACGAGTGGGGATTGCGAATCCCCGGAGCGCCCGATGAACGCGTTGATATGCGACACTGTCCAGCGTTGATGCCCGAGGCGCAGCAGGTGGTACGCAACATCATCGAGGTGGCAAAAGCCGAAGGGTGGGAAGACGAGATCGAGTGGAGTATGGGATCCGACCAAACCCTGCTTCGGACCCAGAGTGAAATCAGTGAAGAAGCCGCGGCCCGCCTGAAACGACATCGGATCGCGGCGATCTCTAACGGACAGACATCAACGCTCGAAGTCACGCGAGCGGGGCTGGAGATGCTCGAATCGATGGACGCATGGTCTCATGCCACCCGCGCACCGGCTGACGCGCTCTACGACTGGGTCGCGCCGAAGATCGCTGGCCCCAGATTGCTCGAACTCGGCTCTGGCATCGGCACGATCTCGATTCTCGCTGCGCGAAACGAAATCCGAGTCACAGCCGTCGACGGTGAACGAGCCGCGATTGCGATGGCCGAGCAGAATGCACGGCATCACGGGGTCGAGTTGGATCTGCGGGGCGCATCATTCGAAAAAGCATGTCGCGATCTCGCCGTCGCCCGCGAGCGCTTCGAGACGACCTTGATCAACCCCATGCGCGAGCCCGTCGGAGCCAGAGTGATGCGCTACGTCGACCGCCTGACCAGAGAAAGGATCATCTATCTCGCACCATCACCTGCCGCAGGCGCGCGGGACATCGAAGTGCTGCGCGAGCTCGGCTGGGAGAGAGTTTGCGAATGGGCGGCGATCGACCTGCATCCGGGCACGTACCACGTAATGATGGGACTCATCCTGGAACGCGAAAGGCCAGACTCGAAGACCGCCGAGGGAGCCAGGGTCTATTCGTCAAGAAAAGAACAATGACATTGCAATCGGTGGTCGACGGCCCTGGGGTTTCATTGTATGGTTCCGCGTTAAATTCGGCCGTCCCCCGAGGCGGCGCAGAAAATAGGTAGCGGTTTGGATTGAGGAGGAACCCTTGGATTTTCTGGAAATACTGGCCAAAGCTGAAGATATGGGCGGGCCCGAGCGTAAGAAAGCGATGATGAACGCGATCATCAACGCGCGAGATCTGGGCTGCAGAGCAACCCCGGGCGGCGGCAAGATCGGCGGCGTCAACATCCGCTACGGCTCCCTGAAATACGCGGTCATGGATATCAACACTCGCGGTGACGTCTTCCTGCATATCAAGGCTCACCCGAGCAAAGATATCGACCCAGAGCATCAGGAAGCTGCCAATCAATTTCTCGAAGAGCTCGAAGGGCTTGAAATCAAGAATAAACCGGTGAATCACTACGGTCAGGCAGACGCACCGATCGAGGAGATTCCCGAGGATGCCATCGAGAAATTCCTGGAATACTCGGTTCGCAACATCCGCCAGACCTTTTACGATCCTCATCAAGAATAAACGGGACTTTCGGGGATTGTTCGATTGCCTAGGCCGCCTTCGGGCGGCATAATCATGAGTAACGACCGTCCATCACTCTGACCCCTCGAACGTCTTGGCGTCCGAAGACCTCCAAAAGCGTACGATCCTTCTTGTAGGCTCGGATGCCGAGATGCTTGCACTTCTCGAAGAAGTGCTTCGTGAAGTCGGCTTCCACCTCGAAGTACTCGATATACTCGAGAGTATTGCTCATCGAGTCGAGGAACACGAAGAACCGGTCATCCTCTGCGACGAGGTCATCGGACACTCCGACGGTGAAGCACTCTTCCGTGAGGTTCGTTCGGCATCGAATGGCCGGAACGCAGGCTTCCTGCTGCTTGGAGAAGACGCCGATGGAGCCCGAATCAAGCGATGCCTCGATGCCGGCATCGACGAATTCGTGCTCAAACCCTTTGATGTCGACGAGCTCGTCGCACGTATCCACAAGGTCATGCGGCTGCAGGAGTTACGGGCGCAGGCTCATGTGATGTCATCGGGCGAAGAACGCATCGGCTTTCGAGGCGAGCTGCAGTTCATGGGGCTCGCCGATCTCCTGATGAATCTGGGCCAGAACGCACGCACCGGTAAACTCTACATCACGGTCGAAGATGGCGATTACATCTTCTCGTTCAAACGTGGTGAGCTCGTGGCAATCGCCGGGCCGCGGGGTTTGAAGAGTCGCAAGGCCCTCTTCCGTTCGCTTCGCATCCACGATGGTCAATTCCGATTCGCCGTGACCGATGACGTGCCGAAATCACGCGGGAAATTCGACAACCTTCCGAACATCATTTTGCAGGCTGTGCAGGAAGCCGATGAATTTCCGCTCTACCGCGACAAACTTCCGCCTGACCCCACGCCGGTCTCGCTGACCAAGAAGGTCGACGATGTCACGCTCGAGGCAGGAAATGCGGTTCAACCGCTGCTCGAAGGCCTGATCAAATCGACGACGATCGACATCCTGATCCATGCCTGCCCACGCACGGATCTGACGGCGGCTCGCGAGCTGCAAGAACTGATGGAAAAGGATGTCCTGGTCGCCATTGACGCATCGGAGCGCGCATCGTAAACCCGGCGCGATGATCCGACGTATCTCCATTCTTGGCGCCAGTGGAACCATCGGCGCGGCTGTGACACGACGCGCTGTCCAAGATGGCTTCGACGTACGGGCTCTGACGAGGTGGTCTTCCAGACTCGATGTGCACGACGTCGAGCACGTCACGGCAGACTTTGAAAACGACGCTTCGATTCACGACGCACTCGCCGGGTCCAACGTCGTCGTCTTTGCCCTCTCGCCGCGAGTCGACACCGCCCTCGAATACGCTCGTTCCAAGACGCGACTGCTGCGACGCGCGCTGAAGGCTTCTCGCGACCACAAAATCGACCGCTTCATCCTGGTCAACGCGGCCGACACGGCAGCCAAACCAAGCGGATACGTCGATGTCGATCACTTTGGACTCGTCGACGATGACTTCGGTTACACGGACGCG
>CAYFTY010000347.1:0-5254 GCA_964346045.1 uncultured Bradymonadales bacterium
ATATCAAACATGGATGTACTTCCGGGTGCGGATTCCGTGAATCCGAGAATTCGATTTCGATGCTCAGCGGACCGACTTCCTCGATCCCACACGAAGAATATCCATCAAGTGCGCGCAACTATTTCGCAGGAAATCTGCGGGCCGCCGAAAGACCGCCACATAGTAGTTACACTTTGCTCGGAGTCAACCGGATACACGTGTGCCGCTGCCGTATCGAAAGTTTTCCACAGCCTTTTCCACAGCTGGGGTTTCTCGCGGGCCGTCGATGGCGCTCACGTGTCATTCGGAGGCGTGCTCAGCATCGCTGGGCCGCAAAAATTCAATAAAATCAATGATTTAGCATTTTCATTAAAAAAGTTCAAAAAAATCAGCCGTTTAGAGCAGTATCTGAGTTGCCTGTGGAAAACGTGTGGAACGTTGTGAAAAAAGTCGCAACGAAAAGGGTCTTCTGGCCGAAAACCTTAGTAGACGGAGGTCTCTATGGTCTGGATCCAGAAACCATTCATTTCTTTCGCAGCCGCGTTTGGGCTCACGATCGCCCTCTCTGAGAGGTTCGGTCCGCTTGCGGGCGCGGATTCGACGCCACTACTCATCATGTTCGCGATGACGCTTCTGGCGATGCGGCGCACGCAGATTTCGTGGTCGTGGCTCGGCATCGTGGTCGCGCTCGTGGCTTCGGCACTTCATGCCGATCACGACACGCGCTGGCACCCGCTGGTCTACGAGGTAGCCGAAGAACGCAGACGTTTCGAGATTCGGGGCGTGATCGAAAAGCCGGCGCGTATCATCGATGAACGGTGGTCTGCGCGACTTCGACTCGAGGAGGTCGACGGCGAGGTTCTCTCGACACCGATTCGCATTGCGTTGCGTGGAAACCTCCCCGCACCTCCGAATGGCGTGCGCATCGAGACCTTTGTCGAGGCAGAACGTCCCGCGCCTGATGATTTCGTCGATGGCCGACACCGAAGGCGTGGGGCCGAGCGTGAGGGCCGACCTCTGCGCGCTCGAGCGCTCGAGGAGTTCATCGAGTTAGAGGCCCCCGGCCTGATCGCGACCGTTTATCAACAGGTATTCGATCGGCGGCTCGAGCTTCAGGAACGACTACTCGACGAGCTCGGAGACGCCCGGGGCGGGATCGCGGTTGCGCTGCTCACGGGCGAAAAAGCCTGGGTTCATCCTCGTGTGCTGCAGGCCTACAACGATACCGGTACGGCCCACGTGCTCGCGATTTCGGGTCTTCATTTCGGGATCATCGCCGCACTGGTCTGGTTTGCTGCGCTGCGAGTCGTGCGCCGTTTTCCGCGCGTCGTGGTGCGATGGGGTACACGTCGGCCGGCGGGTTTGATCGTCGCGCTTGCGCTCTCGGCGTTTCTCGTATTCGTCGGGGCTCCCATCTCGGCTGTTCGAGCCTGGGTCGTGGCGATCATGCTCATCGTGTCCTTGTCGGCGCTGCGGGCATTCTGCCCCTTTCACGGTATCGCCTGGGCCTTTGTTCTGGTGCTCTTGCATCGGCCCTGGTCGATCTCGGATCTGGGTTTCCAGCTCTCTTTTGCGGCGACGATCGCGATTTTGATCTTCATCGATCGCAAGCCCGTCTGGCTCGAGAAGCCACTCTTCGGAGAGGAGACACCGTGGCGTCGGCGGCTGCGGGTCTGGGGGCTGAGCGTCGGCATTTCGACGGCCGCGACGGCGCTGACGACCCCGGTGATCCTCGCCCACACAGGCTTTGTGTCGCTCGGCGCATTCTGGACCAATCTCATCGTCGTGCCCGTCGTCTCGATGCTCGTTTTTCCGTCGCTACTGACCTCGGTAGCCCTCGATGCGGTCGGTGTGCCCGGGGCGCTCGCGCTTGCCCGTTTTGCCATGGACGGCATGCTCGCGATGGCTCACCTGCTCGAGGTGAGTGCGCGCTTGCCATGGCAGTCGCTGGTGCCCGGAGTCCCGCCGACCCTTGCGACTCTGACCCTGACGGTCGCTACGGCTCTCTTGCTGGCTCGTCCTCGATTCGAAGCCGCCGCCGCACTCTCGGCGATCATCCTCGCCTGCAGTGGTTGGATCAGCGTGACGCATCGCCATGTCGACACGCCTGAACTCCATATGATCCCGGTGGGGCAGGGCGACAGTCTACTGGTGCGCCTGCCTGCTGGCGATATTCTGGTCGACGCCGGTGGTGTCTTGATGGGGAGGGATCCCGGACGTGCGATCGTGGCGCCGTACCTGCGACGCATGGGCATTTCAAAGCTCGAGGCCGTCGTCATCACGCACGATGACATCGACCACGTGGGGGGAGTACCGGCGATTCGAGAACTCTTTGTCATCCGGAGGGTGATCGATGGCGGTAGCACGCCCGTCGCACTTTCGGGGCCCAGAGCGCGTCTTTCTTTTGCCAGGGCCAGAACGTGCGGATCCGACAACGATTCGAGTATCGTCACGATCCTCGAAGTGGATGGGCGGCGCAGCGCAATTCTCACCGGCGATATCGAGCGTTGTGCCGAACGATGGCTGACGACGCGTCGGGTCGAAAGCCTCGTCGCGCAGGCACCTCATCATGGGTCGAACTCATCGAGTTCGACCGAGTTCTTACGGGCTACTGGTGCACGAATTGTGCTTGCCTCGGCGGGGCGCCACAGCCGTTTCGGGCATCCTCATCCCGAGGTGTTGCGTCGGTGGCGTGGCTACGGCAGTCGCATTCTCTCGACCGCGCAACATGGTCTCGTCGTGCTTCGCTGGCAGGATTCGCTGCGAATTCACGCAACTCGTCCGCTCTGGGCTGCCCGCGTCTACTCGGCCATTCCTTCTGCGCCGATGGGACACGAGACGACTTCGGGAACGAATTCGGTTGGATCAGAACTCAGATAAAAGCGGCCGGACACAGGCCAACCACCGCCCGGGCAGCGCTCGAACTTTCCGCTTCTCGCGTCGCGCGGGACCGAGAGCGAGTACTCTCCAGCCTCATTCGTCACTGCCGAGCAGAGCCCGTATCCGTGGAGCAAGACGTAGAAAAGCTCTTGATTCGCGGGCATCCCGCCTTCGCACTCGATGATTCCCTGCATGGTGCGGGTGTCGGTCGTCTCCGCGAAAAGTTCATCGCAGCTCGGATAGGTGTCGGGCTCGCATGTGTAGGCATCATAGTCTTCATCATCGTCGCAGACCCAATTCAGAAGCGGAATGAAGGCGGCCCAGAGCGGGCATCCGCCATCGGCTTTGGTATCGGAGGCATCGGCCTCGAGTTCTGCGCAACTCAGCGACGCAATGCGCTCGGCCTCGGCTTCGTCACAGGTCTCGAGCGGCTCAGCTACGCCGTAGCACTCTTGCAATTTCGCCTCTGCCGCTTCGCAGGGCGAAGCGGATGTGTCCCCGTCCGAGCCACAACCAACCAGAAGAATAAGAACAAAAGCAATCCACCATTTACCCATTTGATCTGCCTCGGTCATTTCAATGCGCTAAAAGTGTATCGAACCATACTCGCGCCAGGCAACAAGAAAGAGGGACTCGTATGCTGCGGAAAGTCTGGGATAAAAGACGTACTCGTCTGAGTCATGGCGCGAGGCCCGGCTTCCACACGAGAAATCTGGGGTAGTAGATCTCGTGCAGGCGCTCGAAATCCTCAAAAAGGCGCGTCGTGTTCACGTTGTACGAGATCACGACTTCCCGGCCATCACCGAGCACGGGATGGGGTTTGGCGTTATAGGCAAAGACCTCCTTTTCATCGAGAGCTTCGGGAGCTTTGTAGATCGTCCGCGGCGGTGACCACGGTCCAGACGGGTCCATGGCATATGACACGGCTACATCGGGCGACATGCCGTCGAGCTGGAAGATCATTGCGAGGCGTCCGTCTGCCAGCCGCACGATCCCGAGTTCATTCGAGACGCGCGTGAGAATCGGTCGACTATCGTAGAGCGAGTCGCTCCACGTCGTGCCGGTCCAGTACGTCCAATTCTGCGTCGGATCATTTTCGAAATCGGTGATCGAGGCGCGCGCAACGAGTAACTCGCGTGGCTGCGCGTCTCTGACGCCGTAGATATAGACGTGGCGGTTGATCGTGATCGCCCACGCACCCCACGAGAGCGACGGTCCCGTCTCGGTCTGGCATGGCTCGAGCTCTCTTCGATGTGTGGGTGAATCCAGCGAGCCCTCGAAGGTCATGACCTGGCAGCCCACCTGCTCGAAATCGAATGGTCCCAGGTCCGGCTGGCCACGCTTTCGCATGCGATAGGCAAAGAGATGTAGCTTCTGTTGATTTGCAGAAACCCACGGCATCCCAAACCAGAACCATTCTCCGGGCTCGCGCGGTTTCATCCACGCGTCGCCGACGACACTCTGGAATTCGAGGCCGTCGTAACCGATTCTGGCGATGCTATTATGCACCATCTCCGCGCTCTGAGTGACTTTGCCATTGCTCAAATCGCCAAAGAGAGTGTCCGAAAAAAGTAGATAATCATCCCCTCGAAAGCTCATCGAATAGATACCGTCGGCGCCGAGGAAGGGCCCATTTTCCGGGCGGACCAGCTCGGTGTACTTCTCGGCCTTGCTGGCTTCGGGGCGAAATTCGGTCGTTGGCTTCTGACTCTTACAGCTCGCTTGCGCCCACAAAAAAACCGCCGCAAATGCGACGGTGTATCGAAATACAGAACGCGACATGTTCAGCTCGTCTTCTGAATGGTGTTGGCGATGCCTTCGATCTCTTCCTTACGAGCCTCGTACATCTCGGCCTCGGCAAAGACCATCATGGCGATGCCCTTTTCGTTGTCCAGCTTGAGCGCATAGCCAATGAACTGAATTTCCTGACCGCCCTCTTCATTCTTGAGAACCGCCGAGCCGCGCCCCTGAAAGCCAGCGAGGCCATTCACGACAGTCATCTGGCTCTTTTCGGTTTTGACTTCACTCAGCTCGAGCTCCTGCGAGACGTTGGCCATGGCGCTCTCGAAGACGCCCTGCGATTCGGTGCCAACCATAATGACGGTGACGGCTCCATCGGGCGACGTCGCTGAAACGGCCTCTTCGTTCTGCTTGATCTCCCAGTCGTCAGGAGCACGGAACTTCACCTGGTAGGTGTCACTCTCGACCCATTGACCCCCGGCGGCAGCTTCATCGGCTTCATCTTTTGCAGCCGCTTCGTCTTTTTCTGCTTCTTCGGCGGGCTCTTCGGTCTCGGTCTCCTCGGCGGTTTCGCTTTCTTTCGCCTTGGCATCGTCGGCCTTTTGTTCACAACCCCAAGCGGTCGCGAGGGTCGCGAGGAGCAGAATCGTCATCC
>CAYFTY010000348.1:0-5251 GCA_964346045.1 uncultured Bradymonadales bacterium
GACGAGCCTCACCATCGACGGCATTCGCGTCGTCGTAGACAGCGGACAGGTGCGGTACGCCATCAAGCATGCCGATGGTGAAGATTCGGTCGTCGTCGACCAATCTGCCGTCAACGAGTGGGGCAGCCTGGGAATCTTTCGTTTCGAAGCCGGTGCCGCCCACGCGGTCGAGGTCTTCGATAATACCGGCGAGCCTGGCTCAGATCTGCACATCACAGCCGATGCGATACGCCTGACTCCCGCAGGAGCACCCGAGCCGGACCCTGCTCCAGATCCCGAAGTGGGCGACGGGGACCCGAATCCAGTGAATGAAGAGGATCCGCAGCCGAGTACCGATCCGTCGACAGGAGGTCAGTCGCCGACTCCAGGTCAGCAGAACACGCCTGATAGTTACGTGCCGGCTCAGCAGGGCTCGATATCGACCACCAACGGTTGTGGCGCGGCGTCGGGTCTGGCGTCATGGTGGCTGGTCATTTTGATGATCTCGGGTATGCTCGGGCGGCGCGCCAAGAAACGCCCCTAGTGCAGTCAGTCCATGGCCCAATCCTGCCACGTCTACTTGATCCCGGGATTTTTCGGGTTCGCCAATATCGGCGGGATTACCTATTTCCATCACGTCACCGACATCCTGCGTGAATCGCTCGAAGCCCGGGGGTATGCCCCGAGCTTTCATCCGGTGAAGACGCTGCCAACCGCCTCGCTCGAGCAGCGTTGTACCCGACTCTATCACGCAATCGACGGAGACGAGCCCCACGGAGAGATCTTCCTTGTGGGACACTCGACCGGCGGCGTCGACGCGCGGATCTTCGTGAGCCCGTCGACGCGACTCGCCAGCGTCGAGCCCCAGCGGCTCGAATACTGGGCTTCGAGAGTCGGTGCGGTCGCAACCATCGCTTCGCCGCACCGTGGCACCCCGATGGCTCGCTTCTTCGACACACTCTCGGGGGCCGAGCTCCTCTACGTACTCTCGCTGGCGACCATCTACGTGATGCGATTCGGCCGGCTTCCCCTGGCCATGGTCGTCGGGCTCGGCGGTGTACTCACCCGCATCGATGATCTGGTCGGGATGGACAACACGATCTTCGATCAGGTCTACGAAAATCTGTTCGAGGATTTCGAAGACACAACCGAAGACGAGATCAAGGCGTTTCTAGGGCAGATCCATAATGATCGATCGTTGATTTCCGAGCTCGTGCCCGAGCGCATGGAGACCTTCGACGAGCTCTACCCGAATCGGGAGAGCGTGCGATACGGCTCGGTCGTTCTTCGCGCGCCCGACCCGGGCTGGAGAACGACCGCCGAGGCGGGTCTAAACCCCTACCACCAGGCTACGCACGCGCTCTACCGCGGCCTTCATTATCTGACGTCGAGATCCGATGAGCTGCCCGAGCTCGAGCTCGAGCATCGGAACGTGCTCTTCGAATCCTTTGGCGATCATTTCGAACCCGGCGACAGCGACGGTGTCGTTCCGACGTATTCGCATGCCTGGGGGCGCGTGATTCACACGACACGTGGCGATCATCTCGATGCCTGCGGGCATTTCGAAGATAAAGAGCACGATCCTCCCCACGTCGACTGGCTAAAGTCAGGGTCAGCGTTTGGCCGGGTCGACTTCGAGAGGCTCTGGCGCGACGTCGCTGCATTCCTCACCGACGAGTCGTGAATACCTGCTGCCCGCATCGAGTCGCTGGCATGCTTGCGCCGCTATGTGATATCACGGCGGTCCTGTCTCGTTGTCGAGGATGACATGGCCAAACGAAGTCTCTCGGGAATCAAATCAACCGGCATTCCGCATCTCGGAAATTACCTGGGGATGATTCGCCCTGCGATCGACCTTCAGGAAGACTACGAGTCTTTCTATTTCGTCGCGGAATATCACGCGCTCACCACCGAGACCGATGCCGAAGCAATGCGTAAGTCGACGCATATGATCACGGCCTATTTTCTCGCATTTGGGCTCGACCCCGAGCGTGCCGCGTTCTTTCGCCAGAGCGCTGTCCCCGAGGTCACCGAGCTGGCGTGGATGCTCGGCTGCGTGACGAATATGGGCATGCTCGAGCGTGCTCACGCGTACAAGGCGGCCAAAGATAAGGGCATCGAAAACGAGATCAACCATGGCGTCTTTGCCTACCCGCTTCTGATGGCGGCCGACATTCTCATCTACGACAGCGATGTGGTCCCGGTGGGGGCCGATCAGATTCAGCACGTCGAGATGACGCGTGATATGGCCCAGCGTTTTAATCACACCTACGGGGGCGACTATCTCAAGCTTCCCGAAGTCAAAGTGCGCGAGCACGTCGCGACCGTGCCAGGCATCGACGGCCAGAAGATGTCGAAGTCGTATGGCAATATCATCGAGCCGCTGACGACCGAGAAGAAGCTTCGCAAGCAGTGCATGAAGATCATCACCGATTCGACGCCGATGGAAGAGCCCAAAGATCCAGAGGGCGATAACGTTTTTGCGCTCTACCGGCTCTTTGCCAGCAAAGAAGAGCTCGCCGAGATGGAGGCCAATTATCGCGGCGGCAATTACGGATACGGGCATGCAAAGCAGGCGCTCTTCGAAAAAATGAACGAGTACTTCACTCCGTATCGCGAGCGCTACCGAGAGCTCATCGAAGATCCAGATTACCTCGACGACGTGCTCGAGGCTGGCGCCAGGCGCGTGCGTCCGGTTGTCGAAGACGTCATGGCACGCTGCCGTGAGGCCGTCGGCGTCGGTCCGCGGCCCTGAGATGCGATGAAGCGTTTTTTCATCATCCTGATCGCGCTCGTCGCATTTCCCTCTCTGGCATGGGCGCAGATATCTGCGCTCCAACGACATGTTCAGACGCTGATCGACCCGGCTCTCGAGGGACGGGCATCGGGCACCTCGGGAGCCGACGATGCCCGATCGTATATCCAACAACGTTTCGAAGAAGTTCGGCTCGAGCCGGCCGGCGAGGAGGGCTGGCTGGTCGAATCTGAATTCGTCGAAGGAATGGAGGTCGATGCTTCGGTCGTCGTCGACGATCAGATCCTCGCCCCGGGTGCCGAGTTTCAGGTCCTCGGATTTTCGGATGATGCCGAGCTCGGGGGGCGCCCGGTCTTTGTGGGATACGGCCTCTCGTTGCCCGGCCGTGGATACGATGACTACGCGAGCGTCGACGTGCGCGGCCGTATCGTGATCATCTTGCCAGGGGCTCCAGAAGCAATCGAGACCGAGCCAGACGTCGTGTCGCAATCGGACCTACACGCCAAGGCTGCCATTGCACTCAGTCATGGCGCCGAACTCGTCGTCTTCGTCAACGATCCACGTGGCCACGGTGACCAGACGACGCAGCGTCCCGATGCGGTCATGCCGCTCGAGCCCGAATACGCGCTCGAAGGTATCGGTGTCGTTCAGATGAACTATCGAAGCGCATCACGACTCATCCCTACCATCGCCGACCTCCAGCAGGCTATCGACACCACGACACGCCCCGGCTCTCGCGAGCTCGATACGAATTGGAACGTTGATATCGAGTGCGATCGCGACCTCGAGGAGGCGAAGAGCGTCGTCGGTCGCGTGCCCGGGGGAGAGGGGCCCGTCATCATCGTTGGCGCACATTTCGATGGCCTTGGAAATGTCACCGATGAAGAAGGTCGACAACTCACCTACGAAGGTGCGGATGATAATGCGTCGGGGATTGCTGTTCTGATCGAGAGTGCACGCCGCGCGGCGAAGGCTCACCCTGAAGCACAGGTCTTTTTTGTCGCGACCGACGCTGAGGAGCGCCGATTACGGGGCTCGCGCGTCGTGGCTCGGTTTCTGCGTCGAGAGGTCGGCACCGGCATCTATGTGAATATGGATATGGTCGGGCGCATGCGCGACTCGAAAGTCCAAGCTTTTGCACCGCGTCTCGACGAGCGCGTGCGAAATGCCGCCCCAGACCTCCAGATCGAGTTCCAGGCCGAGGGTGCTTCGTACAGCGATCATATTGCTTTTCGTGATGCGGGATTCGACGTGATTCATCTCACGACCGGCAGACATGCCGACTATCATCAGGTATCCGATGTGGTGTCGAAGCTTGATTTCTCGGGGATGTCGCGCATGGTGAACTTCATCGGAAGACTCATCGACGAGCTCGCGAAATGAAGACACGCATCTACATCATCAGTCTCGTGGCCTCGCTTTTCGCGTTCGGCTGCGTCGAGGAATCCAGGATCTTTGGACAGGTACAGGGCTCGAGCTTCGAGTTCGTTTCGGGGTCAGCCGAGGAGATCGACGATCAATATGTGATCACCCTGGCCGACACCGAGGAATTCACCTGTACACCGAGTGCAGCGCCTCCCGCGGATTATCTCACGATCGTGATTTCGGATATCGACGGTCTCGGTACCTTCGAAGCCGACGGCACCGTGTTCTTCAATGCGTTCATCGATGATATCGGCGAGGGCGAAGCGGCTGACCGTGGAACCGTCGTGATCGATTCGATTTCGCCGGATCTCATCGAGGGCAGCATCGACGCCAGCGGGCCCGAGTCGAGCGCCACTGGAGAGTTTTCGGTCGAAGTCTGTCCGTGAATCCGGTCAGTGATGCACCGAACCTTCGATCTTTTCGACGCCCATCACCCTCGAGAGCATCCAGGCCAATGGTCCGGCCACGAAACTCAGAAGGGCACCGAGTTTGAGCATGTCCGAAATCGCGGGATCGACGGCACCCGTCGCAATCGCGACTGAAGTCACGAAGAGTGGGACCGTGAATCCGATGCCGGCGACGCAACTGAGTACGAGGGTCTGGGGAAGGTTCATAGGCTCGGGTAGACTCAGTCCGAGTCGGTCTCCAATGAAGCAAAACGTAAAGATGCCCGCGGTCTTCCCGACCACGAGCGACAGAAAGATGATCCAGGTCGCTGCTCCTGTGAGCGCCTCTGCACCCAGCACGATTCCGGCGTTTACCAGGCCAAAGCTCAAAAGTCCGACATCCACAATCGGCCTGAAGAAATCGTCGAAGCGATTCATCGTATCGTCGTGGCCGGCACTGCTTTCGAAGAGGCCTTTGTCGCGTTCGGCATGAGGCATGAACGGGATGATGGGCACCAGCGCGAGCGCTGCGTGCACACCCGTATGATGGAGTCCGATCCAGGCGAGTGGCCCCCCGAAGACCAGATAAGGCCAGAAGCTGCGAACGCCAGAGCGCCGCAGCACCTCGCAGAAGACCATCGCCACCGCAACCAGCCCCAGCCAGGGAAGATGCACCTCGGTCGAGTAGAACGCGGCAATAATCATC
>CAYFTY010000349.1:0-5250 GCA_964346045.1 uncultured Bradymonadales bacterium
GCGAGCGAGCCGTTCTGGCGATCGGTCGCCTCGCCGACCCGTCGACGGTCGATATGTTGCTCGAGATCGCCAGCGACGACGCGAATTATCTGCAGAAGGCAGCCGCCGAGGCCATCGGTCACATGTCCGAGAGCGAACGGTCAGATGAGGTCTTCGGGACCCTGCAGCGCCTTTCGTCTGAAGGTAGTTACGACCGCATGCAATCTGCTCTTCGCGGCTTGCGCTGGTTCGATACGCCAGGCGCCTGGGACATCTTGCGTCGCAAGGCCAGAGGCGGCAACTGGTGGATTGCGCAGAAGAGCGTCGAACTCTTGCGCTTCGATCCTGATTCGCGACCGGTGATCGAGGAGGTGCTGCTAAAAAACGACGATTGGGACGTCGCAAATTCGGCGGCTCAGAGCCTTCGACACGTCTACGGGCCCGATTCGCTCGAGCCCGATTATCTGATGATGAAGGCCAACGTGGGAACCCTCGAAGAACATGACGAGGCCCTGCAGCGATTGCGCGAGCGGGGGGACGCGTCACGCTTGATGCAGGTCCTCGCCGAAATTCCGGGCCCAAATGCGGCCGAGATCGTCCCCGATCTCGTCGCCATTCTCTTGAGTCGAGACCCGCTGCCGGTCACCGACGCGGCAGACATGCTGCAGAGTACACAGGCGCGCACCGCTTCGGTGGCCGCGCAAATCATTGGCCGTGCGGGCCCCGAAGACTCTGCGGCCCACCGAGATGACCTGGTCGCGGCGACGGCGAAAGCCCGCGAAGACTGGCGTTCGACATGGAAGGATTTCGTGGCCAACCGCGAAGGCGCCGGCGAAAAGCTCGATGATATCGAAACGCGTTATCGCCGCATGGTCTGGGCCTGCGGCCAGGTACAGGCGGGCGCTTCTGAAATCCGTAAAGCAGCCAAACTCCCCGATCACCGGCGTGCACTCGGCATCCGCGAAGAAGCGGTATCGAGTCTGGGCGACGCATGGATGGGAGCCCGGGGTATCGAAACTCTCGTCGAATTGGCGACGGGACGTGACGCACGGCTTCGCAGCATGGCCGCAGCCGAGCTCGACCGCGCGGCTCCCGAAGAGAGCGCCAGGCTGCTCGCCGGCTCAGTTCATGACGATGTCAGCTTTGGCCGCCTGGTCTCTTCATTGGGCGAAAAAGAGGCCGGCTCCTCATTGCGAGGTGCCTTGAGCGAAGCGGCCGGTATCGCCCTGCCGAGATTGGCAGCGATGCAGGACATCGACGGCCTCGAAGCGGCGATGCGAAACGGCGAGCTTGCCGAATCGACACGCCGCGGAGCCATCGACGCCCTCGGCACAATCCCGTCTGACCAGGCTGCGGACACGCTCGCAAGCTTTGGATCCGACGAAGACCAGGACGAACTTCTACGCAAGGCCGCATGGCGCGCGAGACGCCGGGTCACCCGCGCAATCGCCACCCGAGAGGAGGCCCGATGAGCGACCATCAACAGACGCCAGAACAGACACGCACCGAATTCGATCTGGCCTACCGAGGGCAGAGCGGCTTTGAGGAAGCCGAGGACGGCGGGCGCGTCAATCTCTTCACCAACGCCAATCGTGGCGACGTCGGCTTCAAAGGTCGCGTCAAAGATCCTCTGCGCATGCGTGAGGTGCTCTCGACGCTTTACGAGGTGGTGAAATCTGATTTTCGTTACGTCCCCAGAGACCGGTCGGCCTACCTCGCCTGGAAGAATAGCTCGAATCGCGGCGGCACCCGCAAAAGCGCATTTCGCCAGCAGAAGGAGTACTTCGACTGGCTGCGCCAGAATGATCCGCATGCGTGGTTGATTCTCGATCCGATCGTCACGGCCCATCCCGATAAATTGATGCTCGAAGTCTTCAGCAAAGACGAGGGTTCGTACGCCCGCGTCGACATTGACTGGGACGCGCTCGAACTCGATGAAAAGCCCAAACTCGGCACCACCAACGTCGACTATTCACAGGCGCTCTTCGACGGCGTACAGCAGATGCGAAGCCATCGCGACACCTTCATCGCCATGAGCGAAGAAGCCTTCGGGGTGCAGACCGACCAGGCCGGCGAGGCCATCGAAAAACACATCGAAGTCCCCGATTCGTGGCTGCAGGGATTCTTGCAAGTCCAGTCCGCGTCGATGCTCGGCGAGGTCGAATTCGAATTCGGACCGATGGAGCTCTACAACATGTTGCGCCACCTGCGTCTCAACGCCGACCAGCGCGGCGAGGGTCGCTCGATACGTGCCGAACTGACGCCCGGTGAACAACCTCGGCTCGTCCTCGAGCCCTGGGAGCTCGTCATCGAATGTCAGGGGGATGTCTATCGAGGAAAGACCGCACAGGTCGTCCGCATCTGGGGTCGCCGCCGATTAATGAACCTCAAGCGGCTCGTGCCTTATGTCGACAAGGTCCGCGTGCGCCTGATGGGCAGCGGCATGCCCGGATTCTGGATCTTCGAATGCGGAGACATGAGCGTCACGCTCGGGCTCACCGGTTTTGTCGCCAGCAACTGGTCGCAGGCCGTGCATCTCGACGTGATGCTTCCGAGTTTCGAAAACACCGAAGCCTACGATGCCGTGGTCGCACATCTCTCAGAGCACTGGTCGGGCACCGCAGCATCCATCTCCGAGGCCATCGGCGCCGACGAGAAATCTGTCGTCTCAGCGCTTCAGCGCGCCTGTCGAAGGGGCACCGCGATCTTCGATGTCGCTGACGAGGTCTATCGATTCCGACCGCTCACCGAAACACCCCTCGACCACGAGAGATTACGGTTTCGCAATCGACGCGAGCGCGAGGCCCACGACCTCGTCGAAGGCCACGGCGGAAGCGTCGAAATCACCGGCGAGAATGAGATCGTCGGCCGTGGGGTGGAATTCACCGCAAAGGTCAATGTCGAAGCCGATCAGCGCGAGTACGAGACGAAATTTCAACTCACGCCCGACGGTCGACTCTACCGCCCCGATTGCACCTGCGCCTTCTTTCAAAAGCATCAGCTCAAAGAAGGCCCGTGCCCACACCTCTACGCGCTGCGCATGGTCGTTGCGCGAAAGCGGCTCGAAGAACGAGAAAACCGCGGCTCGGACGATATCCAGGCCGAGACGCGCACCTATGTGCGCAGGCAGCGCGGCCACGAAGACGTCTACACCCTGACGCTCGACCAGAAGCAGGTGCGGGTCGAATGGGGTCTTCGCAAAGAAGAAGACAAACGATTTCAACGATTGATGTTCAACGGCGTCGACGATGCTCGTGCCGCCTACCTCGCGCAGATCGCGGACCTCGAAGCCAAAGGCTTCATGGACGCAACGGAGTGAGCCATGACTGTTGAAAAGACCACGGCCGAAAAATCACCGGCCGAATTGTGGCCCGAAGTCAAAGCCGCCGGAGGCATGTTGCCCTGGGTCGATCTGCGCCTCGAGCAGACCGGATTTACGGTCGAGCCGCGCGAGACGGACAAGCTCTCGAAGAATGAGCTGGCCGAATACAAGAAGGCGCTCAAGGCCGAGGCCGCCGAAAAGAAGCGCCTGAATCGCGTTGCGTGGGAAGCCTATCGGGCGACGCATATCGTGCATCTCGGCGATGGCGTCTACTGGAACGACGAAGCCGATTTCGACCGTTTCGATCAGCCGAATGCCGAAGAACGCGTCGCACAGAATCGCCTGCCGCGCATCAATAATGCCGACGAGCTCGCCGAATGCCTGGGCATCACGCTGCCGACACTGAGGTGGCTCACCTACAATCGCGAAGCCGCGGAGTTCGTGCATTACAAGCCGTTCACGATCCCGAAGAGCAGCGGTGGCCAGCGCCAGATCTGGGCGCCCATGCCGATGCTCAAAGAGGCGCAGACCTGGATTTTGCGCAATATCGTCGAACGTCTGCCCGTGCATGGAGCAGCCCACGGATTCTTGCCCGGGCGCTCGATTCTGACCAACGCCCGTATGCATACGAGCTCGAAAATCGTCGTGAATATGGACATCCGCGACTTCTTTCCGACCGTGACCTTTCCGCGGGTTCGGGGCATTTTCAGGAGCGCCGGCTATCGCGAACAGGTCTCGACCCTGCTGGCGCTGCTCTGTACCGAGTCGCCGCGCGCCATCAAAGAATTCGACGACAAGACCTATTATCTCGCGCTCGGGCCGCGGTGTCTTCCACAGGGTGCTCCGACGAGCCCCGGGCTGACCAATACGATTTCACTGCGTCTGGATCGCAGACTCGCCGGGCTCGCCGATAGCCTGCACTGGCGATACACGCGCTATGCTGACGATCTCACATTCAGTCTACCCTCAGGATACGTGGGCGAGCCGCGTCTGGGAGACCTCATGGGCACGGTACATGCGATCGTGCGAGACGAAGGATTCGAGGTTCGCCGCGACAAGACACGAGTTTCCCGCTCGGGCTCGCGCCAGAAAGTGACCGGCCTGATCGTCAACGGTACCGGCGAACCGCGTGTACCGCGTGACAAGCGCCGCATGCTGCGCGCCGCCGTCCAAAACCTCGAGCAAGGTCGTCCGCTGCCCGAAGACGAATCGGTTTACTCGCTCGGCGGGTGGGCTTCGTATATCTACATGACCGAACCACGGGAAGGTGCGCAATATCTCGAGGCGCTCGCACCGTTTTACCCGCGCGACTGAGGGTCACCGCACGAACTCTCAGCACTCTTGAGCCAGCTTGATTGGACCGAATACGATATCGATACTGAACACATCGAGCTCTTCGTCGACGAAGTTGTCGACGGTGACGAGGTAGATGAAGAGGCTCTCTTCGCCCGGTTTCTCGGCTGCGAGCCGATCCTCGTGGACTGACTGAACCCAAAGCATCGAATCGAGGCCAATATGGCGGCTATCATCACACTCCACATGGAATTCGTCGCCGGCGAGCCTGCAGACTGGCGCGTCGTGCAGGCTCCCGAAGACACCTCTCTCGCAGAGCTGAATTCGATCGTAAACCAGGTCTTTGACGCCTTGCCCGAAGGCGAGTCGTTCGCGGGCGCAGACGACGATTTCGACCTAGACGACGACACGCCTCTGCGACGAGCTTTCGGCCGCCGGGGCAATCGCATCGATCTGCTCTTTCGCGACGAGTCCAATCCCCTCGTCATCTGGCATGAAGGCCCTGCAGAGCCTGATGCAGAAGCGTATCCGCGGCTTGTCGCTGGCGCCCAAACGTTGCTCGACGAAGACGATCCGCTCGAGGCATCGACACTCGAGGCCCACCCGCTCTCTGGCACCCGGCGCGACGATTGGGACGTTCCCGAAACGAAGACCTC